>NZ_JBSFLV010000233.1:0-10647 GCF_053599215.1 Streptomyces sp. NPDC001002
GGCCACGGAGGACGCCAAGCGCGTCGGCGCGGTAAGCATGGCGGTGAGGAGCGGGGTCTGGGGCGGAGCCCCAGAAGGATGGGACGGGTAGGGGCGGCGGGGGCGAGGAATCCCTGGTCCGGACCGGCGTCAGCCCGTGAGCTCTGCCGCCACCAGCTCCGCGATCTGGACCGCGTTCAGCGCAGCGCCCTTGCGGAGGTTGTCGTTGGAGATGAAGAGGGCGAGGCCGTGTTCGACCGTCTCGTCGGTGCGGATGCGGCCGACGTAGGACGGGTCCTGGCCGGCGGCCTGGAGGGGGGTGGGGATGTCGGTGAGGGCCACGCCCGGGGCGCCGCCCAGCAATTCCGTGGCGCGCTCGACCGTGAGGGGGCGGGCGAAGCGCGCGTTCACCTGGAGGGAGTGGCCCGAGAAGACCGGGACGCGGACGCAGGTGCCGGAGACCTTGAGGTCGGGGATCTCCAGGATCTTGCGGGACTCGTTGCGGAGCTTCTGCTCCTCGTCGGTCTCGTTCAGGCCGTCGTCGACGATCGAGCCGGCCAGCGGGACCACGTTGAAGGCGATCGGGCGCTTGTAGACCTGCGGCTCGGGGAAGTCGATCGCGCTGCCGTCGTGGGTCAGCTTGTCCGCGTCGGCCACGACCTTCTGCGCCTGCCCGTGCAGCTCCGCCACGCCCGCGAGACCCGAGCCGGACACCGCCTGGTAGGTGGCGACGACCAGCGCCTCCAGCTCCGCCTCCGCGTGCAGCGGCTTCAGTACCGGCATCGCGGCCATCGTCGTGCAGTTCGGGTTGGCGATGATGCCCTTGGGCCGGTCCACGATGGCGTGCGGGTTCACCTCGGAGACCACGAGGGGCACGTCCGGGTCCTTGCGCCACGCGGAGGAGTTGTCGATCACGACCGCGCCCTGCGCGGCGACCTTCTCCGCCAGCGCCTTCGAGGTCGCGCCGCCCGCCGAGAACAGCACGATGTCGAGCCCGGAGTAGTCGGCGGCCGCCGCGTCCTCCACCGTCACCCCGTCCAGGACCGTCCCCGCCGAGCGGGCCGAGGCGAACAGACGCAGCTCGGTGACCGGGAAGTTCCGCTCCTTGAGGATGCTGCGCATGACCGTGCCGACCTGACCGGTGGCTCCGACGATTCCGACCCTCACAGCGACTCCCTTACCTGTTCCTGTACGTCTGCGGCGTTTCCATCATGCGGCCGACCCGGGTCAGCCTGTCCAATTCTTTGCCGCGCATGCCCGAGGAATGGGACGCCGGCCCGGCGGTGTGACGTACGCCTCCAGAAAATTTCCCGGCCCCGCGCCGAACGTTTCCGGGCCCTGCGGCGTCGTAGAGGAAACGCGGTGAGGGGGGTGGCTTGTGCTGCGCAGAAAGGCCCGCCGTGCCCAGAGGGACGATCACGGTGATCCTCTGGACGCGGCCCAGGAACGCCGGGTGAGAGCGGTGCTCGCACTCGGCGGGGTACCGCAGGCGGACCTGCCGGACGGGGTGCAGCAGGTCCGCCTGCGGCTCCTGGAGCGGGCGGCCAAGGGCGACGAGGCCCCGCGCGACGTGTCCGCGTGGGCCGCCGTCGTCGCCTCCAACCTCGCCATGGACTGGCACCGCGCCAAGCGCCGCCAGGAGCGGATCGGCGAGCGGCTGGCCTCCCTGCGTCAGCTGGAGCACCCCTCGGGCGAGGACACCAGCGTGCTTTCCCTCTCCGTCGCCCAGGGCCTGGACGAGCTGCCCGACTCCCAGCGCCAGGTCCTCGTCCTGCGGTTCTTCGCCGATCTGCCGGTCCGCTCGATCGCCGACGAACTCGGCATCCCCGAGGGCACGGTCAAGAGCAGGCTGCACACGGCGGTACGGGCACTGCGCGCCCGCCTGCACGAGGACGAGGTGGTGTGAGATGACCGCCGAACACAACGACACCGACGCGCTCATGGCCGCGATCACGGGGGAGGCGCCCGCGGAGGGGGTCCGCACCGACGACGCCTTCATGACCGAGTACCGCGCGGCCGAGGCCGATGTGGCGCTCCTGCGCGAGCAGTTGGGGCTCATCGGGGACGCGCTGGCCGACCCTGAGCGGCCGCAGAAGAAGCCCGTTCCGGTACGGGCGCCCCGCGATCTGCGCCGGGTCCGCAGGTTCGCCTTCGCGACCCTCGCCGTGGCCTGCGCCGGGGGCGTCCTGGTGGGGATGAGCTGGCTGGTGGCGCAGTCCGGTGGCGGCGCGGCCGACACGTCGAGCAGCGACGCGGGCTCCAAGGCGATGGAGTCCGACGCGGGCTCCCCCTTCGCCAGCCCCGGCTATCTCGCCTGCGCCCGGCTGGTCGTCGAGGGCGAGGTCGCGAAGGTGGCCCAGGTGCCCGGCGCCTCGGGGCGGGAGCGGATCACCCTGGACGTGACCCGCGCGTACAAGCCGACGAAGACCGCCGAGCAGGTCACCTTCGTCCTGGAGGAGGGCGCCGTCCTCAAGAGCCTGCACAAGGGCGAGCACGTCCTGGTGGGCGTGCCGAGGGGGTCGTCCGTCGCGGACTACCTGGTCGTCGGCGAGCGGTCGGTCGCCCGCGAACGCGCCGGGCTCGTCCAGGCGCTGCCGGACGCGGCCTACGTGCCCTGCGAATGAGAAGGCGCGCATGAGAAAGGGCGGGCGCCCCTACGGACGCCCGCCCTCACCGTCGTATCAGCCGTATCAGCTGATTACGGTGTGACCTTCTCGATCTTCACGCTGCCGAGGCCGGCCACCGTGCCGTTGCCGTTCACCAGCTGGACCTGGCCGAAGAACTCGCGGCCCTCCGGAGCGGCCGCCGCGGCGGTGACGCTGGCGGAGACGGTCGTGGACTGGCCCGTGCCGAGCTTCACCGGCACCGACTCGTCGACGTTCACCGTGCCGAGCGCGGTGGAGAAGAACACGTCCTGGTAGTCGTAGGCCGTGGAGCCGGAGGGCACCGAGTAGCCGATGACCTGGACGGTGTACGTACCGGCGGCCGGGTTCGGCACCGAGACGGCCTCCTCCGAGTCGCCGTCCGCGGAGCTGCCGACCTCGGTGCCGGCGGCGTTGAGCACCACCAGGTCAAGGTCGGCGGCATTGTCGGAGACGTTGCCGATCGCGACGTCCAGGGAGTCGGCGCCCGCGGGCACCTCGACCGTGGTCGTCTGCGTCACGCCCTCCGTGATGGTCGGGCGGGCCGACTTGGCGGAGCCGAGCGGGCCGCCGGCCAGCTTGCCGTCGATCGCGGCGAGGTTGTTCGTCACCGTCCAGGAGGCGGCGGCCGGCGTACCGACCTTGGCCTCGGGCACGGTCACGACCTCCGGGTCGAAGGCCGCGCCGTAGGCGGCGACGCTGAGCTTGTACGGGTTGTCGAGCAGCGGCGAGGTGCGGCGCGCCTCGACCTCGATCTCCCAGACGCCGGGCTGCGGGTCGGCGTACGAACGCACGTCGGGCCGGCAGCCGTTGCCGTCGAGGTAGTTGTTGTAGCAGAACGGCGTCGAGGTGTTGTCGACCGGAACGCCGTACGGGTGGATCGCGATGAACCGGGTCTGGCTCTTGTCCTTCAGCCCGCCGATCGCGACCTCCAGCGACTTGGCGCCCGCGGGCACGGTCACGAAGTACGACTGGGTGGCGTTGCGCTGGACCGAACTGGACGCGGAGTAGGTGTACTTGACCGGCGCCGAGACGACGACCGTGGTGAGGATCTGCTTGTCCAGGCCCTCGGTCTTCGGGTCGTCGAGCTCCAGGATGGCGCTCTTGAGGCCCGCGGACTTCGGGTTGGCCTGCACCTTGACGGTGACCGGCTGGTTCAGCGGCAGCTTCGGCTCGTCCGAGCCGAGGATCTTGAAGGTGTCACCGGCGTTGTTCTCGAAGTGCAGCTCGTGCCGGATCGCCTTGTCCGCACCGGACGTACGGGTGATGGTGACGTCGTACGTCTTCTTCTCGCCGGCCTTCAGGCCGCCCTCGCGGTCGTAGAGACCGGTGCCGAAGCCCGGCGTCTTCAGCGCGAAGTCGATCGCGGTGTCGACCGGCGCCTTGACCGCGTAGTCGTGCGCGGTGGCGCCGTCCTTGATGGACTCCCAGGCGTCGGGGATGTTGATGAGGCCCGCGCCCTCCTCGTACGCCTGCACACCCTTGATGTGGTCGGCGGTCGAGGTCAGGGCCGTGCGCAGGGTGGCCGGGGTCAGCTCGATGTTCTTCTGCTTGGCCGCCGACAGCAGCAGCGCCGAGGCGCCCGCCGCCTGCGGGGACGCCATCGAGGTGCCCTGGAGCATGGAGTAGCCGGCCGGCAGCGTGTAGCCCGCCTCGGCGACCGGGGCGCCCGGCAGCCAGGTCTGGGTGGTGTTGATCGACGCACCCGGCGCGGACAGGGTCGGCGTGAAGCCGCCGTCCTCACGCGGACCGCGCGAGGAGAAGGGCATCATCGCGTACTTGGTCGTCACGGCCGAGCCGTAGTTGGACGCCCAGGTCTCCTTGGAGATGGTCGCGCCGACCGAGATGACCTTGTCGGCGAGACCGGGGTCGCCGATGGTGTTGGCGCCCGGACCGGAGTTGCCGGCCGAGATGACCAGCTGCACGCCGTAGGTGTCGATGAGCCGCGTGTACAGCTCCGAGCGCGCGTTGTTGCCGTCGTTCAGCGCCGGCAGGCCGCCGATCGACATGTTCACGATGTCGACACCGCGGTTCACGACGAGGTCGATCATGCCCTCGGTGAGCGCGATGTTGGTGCAGCCGCCGGTCCAGGTGCAGGCGCGCGAGGAGACGATCTTCGCGCCCGGGGCCGCGCCGTTCATCTTGCCGCCGAACAGGCCGTTGGCGGAGGTGATGCCCGCGACGTGCGTGCCGTGCTCGGACTCGATGACGCCGATGTTGACGAAGTCGGCCTTCGCGCCGGCCGCGTTGTAGACGACGTCCTTGCGGATCTCGACGACGAACGGCTGCCGCTCGACGACGTCCGTCGCCGGGTTGTCGGTGCCGAAGTACCCGATCTGGAAGCCGTCCTTGTACGGCTTCAGCGGGGTGTCGTCACCGAAGTCGTGGTTGTTGTTGAGGTCGACCCGCACGGTGCCCGCGGCCGCGTCGTACAGGACGCCCCACGAGTCGGTGGTGTCGCCGTCGCGGTTCGCGTCGCCCGCGGCGTCACCGCCGGTGGTGTACGACTCCAGGAAGGTGCTGACCTTGTACGCACCCGCCGGCGCCGACCAGGTGCTGCCCTGGTAGGTGAAGGTGGGCCCGGAGACCGAGGTGAGCATCGGACGCCAGGTCCGGTCGCCGTCCGAGACCGGGTCGGTCGCCGTCACCCAGTCGACGATCTTCCGCTCACCCGTGGTGGTCTTCTGCAGCGCGGGGTGGCCGAGGTCCACGCCCGAGTCGAGGATGCCGATGGTGACACCGCGGCCGTCCGCCTTCGGGTGGTCCTGCACGAAGTCGACGGCGCCCGTCTCGAAGGACGGGTTGTACGGGTTCTCGGCGGGGGTCTTCTTGCTCGGCGCCGGGTAGGTCACGGCCGCCGACGAGGACTTGCCCGAGCTCTTGGTGCTCGGGTCGTCCAGCGGGATCTCCTCGCGCAGGTCGATGCCGTGCACGGAGGAGAGCTTGACGGCGGCGGCGATGGCCGAGTCCGCCTTCGCGGTGGGGACGGTGGCGCTGACGTAGCCGACCTTGTCGAACGTGCGGCCCACGAGGCCGCCGCTGACCGCGTCCAGCTGCTTGGCCACCTGCTCGGTCTGGCCCGGAGCGGTGGCGATCATCATCGTGACGTTCTTGTCGCCGGCCGCCTTGGCCTCGGCGAGCAGGTCCGCGTCGTCCGAACCGAGCTTGTCGTGCGCGGACTTGACGACGTCGTCGGCCGGGGTGGTGGTGGCCGGGTCGTCCGCGGAGAAGGCCATGGGTATCGGCCCTGCCGCGGAGAGCGCGGCGACCAGGCCGGCGGCCACGGCGATCCGCGCCATGCGTCTCGCACCGCCGGATATCGGATCGCGCTGGGGGGTGAGGGTCATCGGCATCCCTTGGAGGTAAAGGAACGGGCGTGAACGATCGCTCAGCTTTACCCAAGGGACAGTTGTTTGGGAAGTGTTGACCGACATGATGAGGATGTATGGGGAAAACCCGCGATGCCCTTTGAGGTCAATACCCGTCAACCCCGGCAAATCACACCAAGATTCACACTTCCTTCGAGCGCGCGTAATGCCGTGAGGCCTTCGCGCGGTTCCCGCACGTGGCCATCGAGCACCAGCGGCGGGTGCCGTTGCGCGAGGTGTCGAAGAAGTGCAGGACACAGGTCTCGTGGGCGCAGCCGCGGATCCGGTCGGGGGCGGCCGTGAGCAGTTCCAGGTAGCCGCGCGCCGCCAGCCAGGCCGGACCCCACGCCGGGTCGGCGAACTCGGGCCGCTCGCCGGGTCCCTCGGCGGTGAGCGTGGCCCGGATCCGCCCGTGTCCGAGCACGGCGTCGACCGCCTCGGCGGCGCCCGGTGCCCCGTCCACGGCCGCCCGCAGCGCGTCCCGCGCCCCGAGCGTGTGCCGCAGGGTCGTCGCGTCGGCGGCGAACCGCTCCGCGAGACCGTTCGCCGCCAGCCACACCGCGAGCCCGTCGGTGTCGGTGAGCAGATCGTGCGCGGACCCCTCCGCCACCCACCTCGTGTTGAGAAGATCGAGCGCGAGGGGCTCGCCGGTGAGGGGGCGCGGGTCGGGGAGGGCGGTGGACATGGGGGCTCCTTACGACCGGCTGATCCTCTCACCTTAACTCTTGACGTCAAGGACAACGGTTATAACGGGAGTGTGAGAGTGCGCAAGAAGCTTCGGGTGGCGGCCTACGCCATGTGCGTCCGCGACGAGCAGATCCTGCTCGCCCGCTGGACCGACCGCTACGGCCGGCCCGAGTGGACGCTGCCCGGCGGCGGCATGGAGCACGGCGAGGACCCCTACGACACCGTCCTGCGGGAGGTCGAGGAGGAGACCGGCTACCACATCGAGGTCACCGGCCTGCTCGGCGTGGACTCCTTCCGCCTCACGACCACGCACCGCTTCGGCAGGACCGTCGACCGGCACGGCGTACGCCTCGTCTACGAAGGTCGCGTGATCGGCGGCGAACTGCGCCCCGAGGTCGGCGGATCCACGGACCTGGCGGCCTGGCATCCGCTGGAGAAGGTGGCCGATCTCCGCCGCGTCGGCCTGGTCGACGTAGGGCTGCGGCTGTGGCGGGAGCGGCCGGCGGCGGGGCGCCTGGAATAGCTTCAGTACCCCGCAAGATGAACACTGCGTGACCGGCTCCCGGCCGTCCGAGGAGCGGTCGTGGGCGCGGAGGGTAGTCCAAGATCGACGTACGGTGATCGGCGCTGCGCGTTGCGGCCTCGTTCACGCGCAGGTCATTCCCGGTGCCAAGGCTCCAGAGCGAGCGGGAAGTTCGCGACAGCGATCGTCCCGCGACCCTGCCGACGCGTTCGCACTCGGGGAGATCGCGCCATGTCGCGCATACGCTCTGTCGCCGGTTCCAAGCCGGCGGTCAACCGCCGTACCGTCCTCGCCGTCACCGGAGCGGCAGCCGTCTCCGCGGGCGTCGGCTACGCCCTGCGGCCCACCGACAGCCAGGCCGCCGCCGCGGCACCCGCGAGCGGTGCCGCCCACCAGGCCCCGGTCGCCGACTCCCGGCAGGCCCCGGCCGCGCCCCTGGCGCCGTACACCAAGGGCACCACCCTCGCCTCCATCGCGGCCCCGCGCACCAACTCCGGCTTCCGGCGCCTGGGTTCGGGCACCGGCTGGTCGCGCGTGGTGCGCGGCGAGCTGGCCGCCGCCAAGTCGGGCCGGGCCGGCCGCCGTACCGCGCTCGCCGCGTTCGTGCAGCTGACCGACCTGCACCTGATCGACAGCCAGCACCCGATGCGGCTGGAGTACGTCCGCTCCGCCGACCAGCATGCCTGGCGCCCGCACGAGGCGCTCACCGTCCAGGGCGCGGTCTCGCTGGTCGAGCGGGTCAACGCGCTGCGCGGGGCGCCGGTCACCGGCAGCCCGCTGCACTTCGCCATGACCACCGGCGACAACACGGACAACAACGCCAAGTCCGAGCTGGAGTGGTTCCTGACCATCATGAGCGGCGGCCGGATCACCCCCAACACCGGTGACCCGCGCCACTACGAGGGCGTCCAGAACAGCGGCAGCAAACTGTTCTGGCAGCCCGACTCGACGATTCGCGACGGCGACAAGCAACTCGGCTTCCCGCACCTGGGCGGCTACCTGAACGCCGCGATCCGCGAGGTGCAGAGCCCCGGCCTCAACCTGCCCTGGTACTCCACGGTCGGCAACCACGACACCCTGCCGCTGGGCTGCTACGGCCACGGCGACTCCTGGCTCGCCGAGTTCGCGGTCGGCGGCAAGAAGCTCATGTCGCTGTCGGCGTCCGAGTCGGCCAAGCTCCAGAAGCTCATCAAGAGCGGCAACGACCCCAAGGGCCACGCCTTCCGGGACCTGCTCAAGGCGCACACCCGGGACATGCGCTCGGTCACGCCGGACGAGAAGCGCGCGCCCTACACGGCGACCGACTACCTCAAGGCCCACCTCGACCCCGCCCACCAGGGTGTCGGCCCGGTCGGCCACGGCTACTCCAGCGCCAACCTGGCCGCCGGCACGCAGTACTACACCTTCCGCATCGCCGACGACGTGGTGGGCATCAGCCTCGACACCACCGACCCCGGCGGCCACTACGAAGGCTCCATCGGCTCGGCCCAGTTGAAGTGGCTGGACCGGCAACTGCGGGACTACAGCGACTCGTACGTCGTCGTCTTCAGCCACCACACCAGCCACTCGATGACCAACACCTCGCACGCCGACCCGGCCCGCCCCAACGAGCGGCGGCACAACGGCCAGGAGGTCATCGCCCTGCTCGGCAGCCACCGCAACGTGCTCGCCTGGGTGAACGGCCACATCCACCGCAACGAGATCACCCCGCACTCGGCCCCCGACGGCCGGTCCTTCTGGGAGATCTCCACCGCCTCGCACGTGGACTACCCGCAGCTCGCCCGCGTCATCGAGATCGCCGACAACAAGGACGGCACGCTGTCCCTGTTCACCACGCTCGTCGAGTCCGCGGCCCCGCACCAGACCGACTTCGCCGACCTCTCCCAGACGGGCCTGGCCGCCCTCTACCGCGAGGTCTCCTACAACGCCCGCGGCACCGGCAAGGACCTGAGCGGCAAGTCCACCGACCGCAACACGGAGCTGGTCCTGAAGAAGGGCTGAAAGCCACTCAACCGGCCCACAGCCGAGCAACCCTCCCCGATCACCTCAGGTCTTCGCCCCCGAACGGACCACGACCCGCTCCGACGGAGAGCGGGCGAGACAGGGGGAAAGACATGACCGTACGTGTACGGGCGACCGTGGCGGCGACGGCGGGCGTGCTGTCGCTGGCCCTGGCGGCTCCCGCCTTCGCGGCACCGACCGACCGGGGGCACGACGCGACCCGCGAGGCGATCCGGTCCGCCGTGGCGGTGGGGGTGCCCGGCGTGACGGCCACCGCACGCGACACCCGCGGCACCTGGCGGGCGACCGAGGGCGTGGGCGACCTGCGGACGGGCGCCCCGCGCTCGGCCGACGACCACTACCGCATCGCGAGCATCACCAAGACCTTCGTCGCCACCGTGCTCCTCCAACTGGAGGCGGAGGGCAGGCTCTCCCTCGACGATACCGTCGAGAAGTGGCTGCCCGGCACCGTCCGCGGCAACGGCAACGACGGCCGGAAGATCACCGTCCGGCAGCTGCTCAACCACACCAGCGGCCTCTTCGACTACACGTCCGACGAGGAGTTCCAGCGCCGGCTGTTCAGCCCGGACGGCTTCTTCGAGCACCGCTACGACCACCGCGACGCGGCCGACCTCGTCGGCATCGCCATGGCCCACAAGCCGGACTTCAAGCCCGGCACCTCCTGGAACTACTCCAACACCAACTACGTCGTGGCCGGCATGCTCATCGAGAAGGTCACCGGCAACTCCTACGGCGAGGAGATCAAGGACCGCATCGTCGAACCGCTGGACCTCGACGAGACCTCGGTCCCGGGCGACCGCACGACCGTCGGCAGGCCCAGCAGCCGCGCCTACTCCAAGCTGGCCAGGACGGCGACCGGACCCACCTACGACGTCACCCGGCTCAACCCGACCGCCGCCTCCTCGGCCGGCTCGATGATCTCCGACTCGGCCGACCTCAACCGCTTCGTGAGCGCGCTCCTGAGCGGCAGGCTGCTGCCGCCCGAGCAGCTCAAGGAGATGAAGACCACCATCTCCTCGCCGCAGTTCCCCAACGCCGGCTACGGCCTGGGCCTGATCCGGTACGACCTCTCCTGCGGCGTCTCCGTCTGGGGCCACAGCGGAGGCATCCACGGCTCCACGAGCGAGGCCGTCGCCACCGCCGACGGCAGGCACAGCCTCGCGCTGAACTTCAACGGCGACTGGTCCGGTGACAGCGTGGCGGTCATCGACGCCGAGTTCTGCGGCAAGCAAGGCAAGTAAGGCAAGTAAGGCAAGTAAGGCAAGCAAGGCAAGCAAGGCAAGTAAGCGGCTCTGTTTCGCCCGGTCGCTCTCACGGCCTACACCCTGGTCCGTCCGGGTATCGGCCTTGCCGTTTTCTTTGCCCTGGGCCGTGCCGGTCAGCCGACCGGCACGGCCTTCAGCGCGTCATGAATCCGCAGGTCAGC
>NZ_JBSFLV010000234.1:0-10368 GCF_053599215.1 Streptomyces sp. NPDC001002
TTCTCGCCGGTGGTGTGCCCGGCTGCACCAAGCAGGCCTGCGACTTCACGGACAACCTGGAGCTGCTGACCGGCGCGGGGCTCCGCCCCCTGGACCCCCGATCGGCCCTGAACGGGCCTCGTCCTCAAACGCCGGACGGGCTGAAAAGACACACCCCTGCCCGACCGCCGGAGGCACCCCGTACGCCCACCTGGCCGTCCCCAGTTCGACACGCCCATAAATGTCCTCTTTTGTATGGATATCGGACAAGATCGCCGATCATTCCTCACTCACTGGAGGGCGCTGTGCGGCCGGAGGGCTACGACTACGACACCCACAGCCGACTGGCCGGACCGCTCATGGAGCCGTCCGCCGGGGCCTATCGGGTGCAGTACACCTCGCTCCTCTCGCGCGAGCCCCACCGAATACGTGCCGTCCTGCTGATGAGTCTCGCGCCGCTGCTCACCGCGGCCCTGCTTGTCTACCTCGTGTGGCCCACCCACTGGGTGGAGCGCGAGGGCGGGGCCGAGTGGATGGTCGGGCTCGATATCGCGATGCTCGTCGCCATCGGGCTCATCGAGCTGTTCATGGTCGTCAATGTCGCCTCCGTCGCCCACGCCACCCTCGTCGCCCGCGACCCGGTCCCGGTGGTTCCGGAAGCCGGCACCCGGGTGGCCTTCCTGACGACCTACGTTCCGGGCAAGGAGCCGCTCTCCATGGTCCGCGCCACCCTTGAAGGGGCGGTGAGGATCACTCACACCGGGCCGCTGGATGTATGGCTGCTGGACGAAGGGGACGACGCGCAGGCCAAGGCGCTGTGTGCCGAGCTCGGCGTGCGGCACTTCACTCGGCATGGGGTTCCCGAGTGGAATCGGCCCAAGGGTGTGCACAAGGCCCGGACCAAGCACGGGAACTACAACGCGTGGATCGCGATGCACGGCGACGAGTACGAGTTCTTCGCCTCCGTGGACACCGACCACGTCCCGCACCCCGACTTCCTGCTGCGGATGATGGGGTACTTCCGCGACCCGGACGTCGCCTTCGTCGTCGGGCCCCAGGTGTACGGGAACTACCACAACCCCGTCACCAAGGCCGCCGAGTCGCAGCAGTTCCTCTTCCACGCGCTGATCCAGCGGGCCGGCAATCGGTACCGCGCGCCCATGTTCGTCGGTACCAACAACGTCGTACGGATCTCCGCCGTCAAGCAGGTCGGCGGGCTGTTCGACTCCATCACCGAGGACATGGCGACCGGGTTCGAGATCCACCGGCACCGGAATCCGATCTCGCGCAACCACTGGCGGTCCGTCTACACGCCCGACGTCCTGGCCACCGGCGAGGGCCCGGCCTCCTGGACCGACTTCTTCACGCAGCAGATGCGCTGGTCGCGGGGGACGTACGAGACGCTCTTCAAGCAGTACTGGAAGGCGCCCTTCACGATGCCTCCCGGGCGGCTGTTCTCCTACACCCTCATGCTCGTGTACTACCCGATGACGGCCGTCAACTGGCTGCTGGGCATCATGAGTTGCTTCCTGTTCCTGTGGTTCGGGGCCTCCGGCACCCAGGTCTCCGCCTCGGTGTGGCTGATGCTCTACAGCGACGCGGCCGCGCTCCAGATCGGGCTCTACCTCTGGAACCGCCGCCACAACGTCTCCCCGCACGAACCGGAGGGCTCGGGCGGACTGGCCGGCATGGCGATGTCCGCCCTGTCCGCGCCGATCTACCTCAAGTCCTTCGGCGAGGCCCTCATCCGCCGGCCCTCCCGCTTCGTCGTCACCCCCAAGGGCGGCGCCAGCGCGGACCGGCTGGCGACCTTCCGTATCCATCTCTTCTGGGCGACCTTCCTCGGCACCTCCCTGGCCGCCTCCGTCGTCCTCGACCACACCCACGCGGCCATGCGCACCTGGGCCGTCCTGGCCATGGCGATAGCGCTGGCGCCGGTCGCGGTGTGGTGCTCCACGCTGCTCAAGGAGCGGCGCGCGCGGCAGTCGCCGCACCGGTCCGCGCTCAGCGTCGAGAGTGCCGAACCGGCGCTCGCGACCAGCGCCGCCGGTCCCTCCGTCTCCGGCTCCGCGACAGGAGGCAACTAGGCCATGGCCTACCAGCCGTCCCAGAAGACCAAGAAGACCGTCCTGGGGATCGGGGGCATCGCCATCCTGGCGGGCCTGAACGCCCCGGCCGCATTCGACTTCGCGAGCGAGAAGTACCACGAGTACGAGATCTCGCGGCCCGAGTACAAGGCGAAGTACGGCTCCTGGAGTCAGATCGACATCCCGGAGCAGTACCGCACCAACGCCATCCACGCGGCGCTCCTGCACACAGGCAAGGTGCTCATCGTGGCCGGCTCGGGGAACGAGCAGAAGAAGTTCGACAAGGGGTCATTCGACACCGTCCTTTGGGATCCGAAGGCCAACACCTTCAAGAAGATCCCGACCCCCGACGACTTCTTCTGCTCCGGGCACGCCCAACTCCCCGACGGCAGACTCCTGGTGGCCGGCGGCACCGCCCGCTACGAGCGGCTCGACGGGGAGGTGCAGCGGGCCGGCGGCGGGATGCGCGTGAAGAACGAGAACCCCGACAAGGCCATGTTCCTCAAGAAGGGCACCCGGTTCAGATCGCCGGCCGGCGTCGAGTACGTCAGCCGTTTCGACGTCACCGTGCCCAAGGCCAAGCGTGCCTTCAAGGTGACGTACAACGCCCGCGGTGTGATGCAGCCCTGGCGCACCAGCGTCACCGCGAGCGAGGTCCGCGTCTTCGTCGAGGCCGTCGAGACGGGACCGCTGTCCGCCACGGACAAGCAGTCCCAGTACGACATCGAGGGGTTGACCGGCAAGGACGCCAACAACACGTACGGGCTGAGCGAGAAGATCACGCTCGACAAGCAGGACTTCCAAGGCATCCGTGCCGCCTACGAGTTCGACCCCAAGGCCGAGCGGTACATCCCCGTCGACCCGATGCAGAAGGCCCGTTGGTACCCGACCCTCGTCGGCCTCGACGACGGACGGGTCCTCGCGGTCTCCGGTCTTGACGACGTCGGCGTCATCGATCCCGGTGACAACGAGTACTACGACCCCAAGACCAAGAAGTGGTCGCCGGGGCCGAAGCGGTACTTCCCGACGTACCCCGCGCTCTTCCTCACCAAGGGCGGCAAGCTCTTCTACCCGGCCTCCAACGCCGGTTACGGGCCCGCCGAGAAGGGGCGCGAGCCGGGACTGTGGGACCTGAAGACCAACACCTTCACCAAGGTGCCCGGGCTGCGCGACCCGGACGAGACCGAGACCTCGTCCTCTCTCCTGCTGCCGCCCGCGCAGGACCAGAAGGTGATGATCATGGGTGGGGGCGGGGTCGGTGAGTCCAAGCGGTCGACGCCCCGGACCGCGGTCGTCGACCTGAAGAAGGACAACCCCGTCTTCAAGGACGGCCCCAACCTCCCGCAGGGCACGCGGTACTTGAACAGCGTGATCATGCCGGACGACTCGGTCTTCACCACCAACGGCTCCGAGGACTACCGCGGCCGCGGCGCCAGCAACATCCTCAAGGCGCAGTTCTACGACCCCAAGGCCAACGCCTTCCACGAGGCGGCCGACCCCGCGGTGGGCCGCAACTACCACTCCGAGGCGCTGCTGTTGCCCGACGGCCGGGTCGTCACCTTCGGCTCGGACCCGCTCTTCGACGACCAACAGAACACGAAACTGGGCCACTTCGAGCAGCGCATGGAGATCTTCACCCCGCCCGTCGTGCACCGGGGCGCCGCCACCCGGCCGGTCCTGGAGGACGGCCCGCAGGAACTCGACCGGCACCACCGGGCCACCTACCGGACCGATCACCCGGAACGGGTCGTCAAGGCCCGGCTGATGCGGCCCAGCGCGGTCACCCACACGACCGACGTCGAGCAGCGCTCCATCGAGCTCGGCCTGACCAAGGACGCGCACGCGGTCACGGTCGACGTGCCGAGCGACCCGGCGCTGGTACCGCCCGGCTGGTACATGCTCTTCGTGACGGACGCGCAGGGCACGCCGTCCGAGGCCAAGTGGATCCAGGTGAAGTGACGACCTGAAGTGACGACCAGAAGTGAACGCCGGTGCTACGCCTTGGAGTTGCGAGCCAGCTCCAAGGCGTACTCCGGCCACCACTGCCCCGCGTCCGGACCGCCCTCGCAGGTTCCGTCCGACTCACCGGGCCGCTTGACCCAGAGGTAGGCGTCCACGGCCTCCTGGCCGGTGTCGGTCGTCGGGCGGGTGCCGAGCGCGCGGCCCGGCGGGTTGCACCAGGCGCCCGGCATCGGCCCGTTGCCGTTGCGGCTGGTGTCGACGACGAAGTGCTTGCCGCCCAGATCGCGCGAGAGCTGGAGGCCGTACTTGGTGGTGCGGTCGTCGGTCTGGAAGTTGGAGACGTTCAGCGAGAAGCCGTCGGCCCGGTCGATGCCGGCGCGCTTGAGCGGGTCGACCAGCTTCCACGGCTCGCGGATCCAGGACGGGTTGCCGGCGTCCAGGTACACCTTGGTGTTCGGCTGCTGCTTCAGCCGGTCGATCGCCTCGCTCAGCAACTGCTCGCGCTCCTCGTGGTATTCACCCGGCGTGCAGCCGTCCACGATGTGCGCGACCGCGTCCGGTTCGAGCACCACGAGCGCCTTGCTGTCCCCGAGCGCGTCCGCGAACTGCCCGATCCAGGCCCGGTAGGCGTCCGCGTCCGCCGCCCCGCCCGCCGAGTGCTGACCGCAGTCGCGGTGCGGGATGTCGTACGCCACGAAGAGCGCCGTCCGGTCCTCCGAACTCGCGGACGCGGTCGCCGTGCGCACGGCCGGGCCCGGGTCGAGCTCGCCGGCCGGCCACAGCGCGACGGGCTCGTCGGCGATCCGGCCGAGCAGTGCGGCGTCCTGCTTGCGGCCCTGGCGCTGCCACATCGCGATCTGCTGGGCGGCCGGGCTCTCGGGGTCGACCCAGAAGGCGGTGGACGTCTTGGCGCGCGCCTTGCCGGAGGCGGCACCGGCGACGGAGGCCTCGTCGACGCCGGACGACGAACAGCCCGCCGCGAGCCCGAGGACCGCGAGAGCCGCGAGGGTGTGGATCAGCCGGGACATGCCGCTCCCTGGGGCGAGGTGACGGAACGTCAGCGATCGTCCCATAAAGGGATCTAAGGACACGGAACCGACATGGCCGCCATGGGCCGTCGCCGTCAGCCGTCCCCCGACACCAGCGCGATCCCCAGCGGCGTCCGCTCGTACAGCACCTGATGGCCGTACCGCCGTGCCGTCAGCAGTCCGGCGTCCCGCAGCAGGGTCAGATGCGCCGAGACCGACGACGGGGCGAGGTCGAGGCGGTGGGCGAGGGCGGCGGTGGAGGCGGGTTCGTCGAGGGCGGCCAGGACGGTGGCTCGGCCGCGGCCCAGGAGTCGTAGCAGGGTGTCGGGGGTGCGGTCGGCCGGTTCGGCCCACAGGCCGCCGATGCCGCGGGCCGGGTAGGCGAGGGTCGGCTGCCAGGGCGGGTCGAAGGTGCTGACCACGTCCGGCCAGATGAAGACGCTCGGCATCAGCATCAGACCCTGTCCGCCCAGCCGCCGCTCGTGCTCCAGGTTCATGTCGACGGTCAGGGTGCCGGCCTGCCAGCCGAACCGCCGGTTGATCTCGGGCAGCAGCCCACCGAGCCCGACCTCGGCCAACCGGCGTGAGTGGAAGGCGACATCGGCCTCCAGCAGGGTGCGCAGGCGGGGCCAGTCCGGGGCGATCAGCGCGCGCCAGGCCTCCTCCATCGCGTCCGCCAGCTCCCGGACCATGCCCACCGGATCCCGCAGCCACCTCCTGGCCTGCGGGGAGTCGAGCGCGCCCGGGGTGTCGGCCAGCGACTTGGCGGTGTCCGCGCGGGCCGTGACCGGGTCGGTCGCCCGTACCGCCGCGATCTCCTCCTCGAACGTGGCCGCGGGCCCGATCGGCGGCGGGCACAGCCAGTCCGGACAGTGTCCCCGGCGCGGCATCAGCAGCCACAGATCCGTGAGGTCGAGCCCGGCCGCCACCTTCTCCATCCGCCTCAGCCAGTGCGCGTGATACCCCTGCCGCTCGGGCCGCTTGAGCATGCGCACCACCTCCTGCGTCTCCCACAGCGGAGACACCGCGAAGCGACAGCGCAGGAAGTCGTCCTCCCCGAAGTACAGACGCGACGGCATGCTCTCTCCCTCCCCAACATTCGGCGGGCACCGAATCTCTATCCTGCCCCGCCCCGGCCGAGCACGCTGCTGCCCATGCCAGACCAGTCCGCCGGCACGACCACCCGGCCCGCACCACCGGCCCCCACGGGATACGCCCGTGTCTTCGCCGTCCCCGAGTTCCGCGCCGTCTTCGCCGCGCACGCCCTCTCCCTGCTCGGCGTCGTCGTCAGCGAGATCTCGCTCTCCGTCCTCGTCTACGACCTCACCGGCTCCCCCCTGCTCAGCGCCCTCACCTTCGCGCTCGGCTTCCTGCCGTACGTCGTCGGCGGGACCCTGCTCGCGGGCGTCGCCGACCGCTTCCCGGCCCGGCGGGTCCTCGTGGTGTGCGACCTGGTGTGCGCGGCCTGCGTCGCGCCGATGGTGCTGCCCGGCGCGCACATCGGCGTCCTGCTCGCGCTGCGCTGCTGCGTGGCCGTCGTCTCGCCGGTGTTCCAGGGCACTCGGATGGCGACGCTGGCCGACATCCTCGGCGACGGCGACCTGTTCGTGCTCGGCCGCTCGCTGCTGCGGATCGTCTCGCAGAGCGCGCTGCTCATCGGGTACGGCCTGGGCGGCCTGCTCCTGATCGTCGTATCACCGCGGCACGCGCTGCTGATCACGGTCGGCACCTTCTGCGCCTCCGCGCTGCTGCTCCGCCTCGGCACCCGGCGCAGGCCGGCCCGGGCGGGGGTCGGGAACGCCCTGGTGCGGGACGGCCTCAGGGGCGCCCGGCAGGTCCTCGCCGACCGCCGCGTACGCGCCCTGCTCCTTCTCTTCTGGATCCCGCCGATGTTCTCGGTCGCGCCGGAGGCGCTGGCCGCTCCCTACGCCGCCGAACTGACGGCCGGTTCCGTGGGTCTCGGCCTGCTGATGTGCGCGCTGCCGGTCGGCACCATCGCCGGCGAGCTGTACGCGGGATCCCGGCTGCGCCCGGCCGCCCGGGAGCGCATCACCCTCCCGCTGGTCTGCTGCACGCTGCTGCCGTACGCCGGTTACCTGTTCCGCCCGGGCCTCGCGGTCTCGCTCCTTTTCCTCCTGGTCTCGGGCGCGGGATCGGCGTACACGCTGGGACTTGACCAGTGGCTCGTGCGGGCCGTGCCCGACGAGCTGCGGGGGCGGGCGATGACCCTGCTCACCGCCGGGCTGATGACGATTCAGGGAGCGGGGATGGCGCTCGCCGGGGTGGTCGCGGAGTTCGCCGGAGTACGGGCGACCGTGGCCGGTGCCGGGGTGGTCGGCGCGGTGTGCTGCACCCTGCTGGCGGCGGAGGTGGTACGCACCCGACCGAAAGGCGAGACGGGGCTGACCACCATATGACCGGCCGGTAAGGTCGTTGCCGTGCCGAAGCCGCTCAGCCTTCCCTTCGACCCCATCGCCCGTGCCGACGAACTCTGGAAGCAGCGCTGGGGAAACGTGCCCTCGATGGTCGCCATCACGTCGATCATGCGCGCCCAGCAGATCCTGCTCGCCGAGGTCGACGCGGTGGTCAAGCCCTACGGACTCACGTTCGCGCGGTACGAGGCGCTGGTGCTGCTCACCTTCTCCAAGGCCGGCGAGCTGCCGATGTCGAAGATCGGCGAGCGCCTGATGGTGCACCCCACCTCGGTCACCAACACCGTCGACCGCCTGGTGCGCTCCGGCCTGGTCGACAAGCGGCCCAACCCCAACGACGGGCGCGGCACGCTCGCCACCATCACCGACAAGGGCCGAGAGGTCGTGGAGTCGGCCACGCGGGATCTCATGGCGATGGACTTCGGGCTCGGTGCGTACGACGCCGAGGAGTGCGCGGAGATCTTCGCGATGCTGCGCCCGCTGCGGATCGCGGCGAGCGACTTCGACGAGGCGTAGGGCTCTTGTGACGGCCTCCTAGGGGTGCCGGAAGATCGCGCGAAACGGGTGGTTACGCTCGTAGCCATGAAAAAGAGCGTGCTGACCCGCTACCGCGTCATGGCCTACGTCACCGGTGTGCTGCTGGTCCTGCTGTGCCTGAGCATGATCGCCAAGTACGGCCTGGACGTCGACGGGGCCGCGGACTTCACCCGCGTCGTCGCCATCGCGCACGGCTGGCTCTACGTGGTCTACCTGGTCTTCGCCTTCGACCTGGGCTCCAAGGCCAAGTGGCCGGTCGGCAAGCAGCTGTGGGTCCTGCTCGCCGGGACCATCCCGACGGCCGCCTTCTTCGTGGAGCGGAAGATCAGCCACGAGCTGGAGGGCAAGGTCGCCGAGGCCGCCCCGGCGCCCGTCAAGGCGTAACACTCACCGCCGTGCGACATGCGTACGGCGGTCAGCCATCGACATTTACTAGGACGTCCTAGTAAATTCGAAGGTATGGACGCTGACGCCATCGAAGAGGGCCGCCGACGCTGGCAGGCCCGGTACGACGCCGCACGCAAGCGTGAGGCCGATTTCACGACGCTCTCCGGAGACCCGGTCGAGCCTGTGTACGGGCCGCGGGCGGGTGATGCGTACGAGGGGTTCGAGCGGATCGGCTGGCCGGGGGAGTACCCCTTCACGCGTGGGCTGCATCCGACCGGCTATCGAGGGCGGACGTGGACCATCCGGCAGTTCGCCGGGTTCGGGAACGCCGAGCAGACCAACGAGCGGTACAAGATGATCCTCGCCAACGGCGGCGGGGGTCTGTCCGTGGCGTTCGACATGCCCACGCTCATGGGGCGCGACTCCGACGACCCGCGCTCGCTCGGCGAGGTCGGGCACTGCGGGGTCGCCATCGACTCGGCCGCCGACATGGAGGTCCTGTTCAAGGACATCCCGCTGGGCGATGTGACGACGTCCATGACCATCAGCGGGCCGGCCGTCCCGGTCTTCTGCATGTACCTCGTCGCCGCCGAACGGCAGGGCGTCGACCCGGCCGTCCTCAACGGCACGCTGCAGACGGACATCTTCAAGGAGTACATCGCGCAGAAGGAGTGGCTCTTCCAGCCGGAGCCCCATCTGCGGCTGATCGGCGACCTGATGGAGTACTGCGCGACCGGGATCCCCGCGTACAAGCCGCTGTCCGTGTCCGGGTACCACATCCGTGAGGCCGGGGCGACGGCCGCGCAGGAGCTGGCGTACACGCTGGCGGACGGGTTCGGGTACGTGGAGCTGGGGCTCAGCCGCGGGATGGACGTGGACGTGTTCGCGCCCGGTCTTTCCTTCTTCTTCGACGCGCACCTCGACTTCTTCGAGGAGATCGCCAAGTTCCGGGCGGCGCGGCGGATTTGGGCGCGGTGGATGCGGGACGTGTACGGGGCGAAGACCGACAAGGCGCAGTGGCTGCGGTTCCACACACAGACGGCGGGGGTCTCGCTGACGGCTCAGCAGCCGTACAACAACGTGGTGCGTACGGCGGTGGAGGCGCTGGCGGCGGTGCTGGGCGGGACCAACTCGCTGCACACCAACGCGCTGGACGAGACGCTCGCGTTGCCGAGTGAGCAGGCGGCGGAGATCGCTCTGCGGACGCAGCAGGTGCTCATGGAGGAGACCGGGGTCGCCAACGTGGCGGATCCGCTGGGTGGTTCGTGGTTCGTGGAGCAGTTGACGGACCGGATCGAGGCGGATGCGGAGAGGATCTTCGAGCAGATCAAGGAGCGGGGGCTGCGGGCGCATCCGGACGGGCGGCATCCGATCGGGCCGGTCACGTCCGGGATCCTTCGCGGGATCGAGGACGGGTGGTTCACGGGCGAGATCGCCGAGTCGGCGTTCCAGTACCAGAAGTCCCTTGAGAAGGGGGACAAGCGGGTTGTGGGTGTGAACGTCCACACCGGGTCTGTCACGGGGGACTTGGAGATTCTGCGGGTCAGTCATGAGGTGGAGCGGGATCAGGTGCGGGCGTTGGGGGGACGGCGTGCTGATCGGGACGAGGCTGCTGTGCGGGGGGCGTTGGACGCGATGCTGGCGGCTGCTCGGGATGGGTCGAACATGATCGGTCCGATGCTGGATGCTGCGCGGGCTGAGGCGACGCTGGGGGAGATCTGTGGGGTGCTGCGGGACGAGTGGGGGGTGTACACGGAGCCGGCTGGGTTCTGAGGGTCGGTTGGTTGTGGGCGAAGGGCGGGTGGGTCGCGCAGCCCGGCGCTGACGGGGTGCCGCCTGCGCCCACCCGTGCCGCCCCAGCGGCACGACTGCCCGCACCTCGGCGAGTTCACAGGGGGGACTTTGCACACTCGGGAGGCTATCCCGTACACGAAACGCGCAGGTTAAGTGCGACTC
>NZ_JBSFLV010000235.1:0-10314 GCF_053599215.1 Streptomyces sp. NPDC001002
TGCTGACCGCGCCCAAGCACCCTTACACGCGGGCGCTGCTCGCGGCGGTACCCCGGATGCGGGAGCCCGGAGCCCCGGGCGTCAGCTCTTCGCTTTGTCCTTCAACGCCGCCTCGCAGGAGGGCCAGTCGTGGAAGTCGTGGTCGGCGCTCCACAGCCGGTGGGCCGCCTTGATGTTCCAGTCCGGGTCGAACGCCCGCAGCGGGGTGCCGCCGAGCTCCGGCAGGCGGCGGTCGGAGATCTGGAACACGCCCCAGTTGCGGCTGCCGTTGGTGTTGGGCAGTACGTACAGCGGGTCGAGGAACGACGCACAGCGGGCGACGGCCACGGCGGTGTCGGGATCCTCGACGAACACCTCACGGACCCGCTTGGCCACCTTGTCCTGCGACCAGGTCGTCATGCTCACCTTCCGCGCGTAGAGGGCCTTCTTGGTGGCGTCGTCGACGACGTTCGTGGCCGGCAGACCGGCCAGGACCTGGAACGCGGTCAGTCGGCGCAGGGTCTCCGGCCCGAAGTCCCCGTCGACGGCGAGCTTGCCCTTCGCCCTCAGCAACAGGGTCTGCAACTCACGTACGCACTCGTCGTGTTGTCCCATGCTCACCGTTTTGCACGCCTTGGAGTACAGGAGCCGGTGGCCGGCCGCTGACGAGCCACCGCCGGTGTCGCTGTCGGGCATCCACACGAAGCCGGCCACGAGCACCACCGCGACGACGGCGGCCAGTACCGCCCACCGGGAGGACCACTTCTCCGGCATCCGGGGCCGGCGCGGCTTCTCGGTCTCGCCAAGGGTGATCTCCGACGGGGTGATGTCGTCCGGCTCCGGCCCTGACTCCGGCCTCGGCTCCGGCTCGGGCTCCGGCCCCGACTCCGGTTCCGATTCGGGTTCTTGCTCCGGGTCGTCCTTGACCGGCACCGCCGGTGCGTCCCGTTCGGTGTCCGCGAGCGCCCACAGCCGGTGGAGTTCGCGCAGTTCCTCCGCGCTGGCGCCGCACACCTTGGCGAAGGCGTGCACCACCCGATAGTCCGCGGGGACGCTGAGCCCGGAGCAGTACCGATGCAGACTGGAACCGCTGACGCCCGCCTCCTTGCCGAGCCGGTCGTAGCCCCGACGGCTGCGGTCCTTCAGCATCCGAAGGTGGGCGGCGAACTTTTCGGTATGCGGAGAGGCAACCACACAACCACCCTCGCTCAAGCCTCTACTGACGGGTAGAAGCTACACCCCGTGAAGAGATTGTGTATGTCCTTTCACTTCCGCAACGCGGTTACCAAATGCCTTTTCGGCAGGGCTATTTGACAATGAGTCAGCAGAAATACTTCGTCCCGGTAAAGGAGTGCTTCACCCCAGGTCCAGCACCACCTTGCCGATCGCCTCCCCGGTCCGCAGCCGCTCCGCCGCCTCCGCCAGCGCCTCGATGCCGTGGCGTTCGATCTCCAGGGTCAGCTCCCCCGTCCGCAGCTCCGCCAGCAGCACCTCCGCGTCCGCGGCCACCTCCTTGCCCCGCGACATCAGGTTCACCGGCAGCAGGGAGACGTCGGCGAGCAGGAAGTCCGCGAGGTCCACGCCGAATTGGCGGCCGGCGGTGTAGCCGACGAGTGCGGCACGACCACGGGGACGGACCAGGGGGAGGCAGTCGCGCAGCACCGGGCCGCCGACCGTGTCGATGAGGACGTCGACCGGCCCGCCTACCGACTCCGCGGACAGCTCGGAGGCGAGGAGGGGCTTGGCGGGGGCCGGCACGTGGGCGAGCTTGGCGGGCCGGCCGACCACGCCGACCACCTCGGCCCCGGCTCGCGCGGCGACCTGCACGGTCATCGCCCCGACCGCGCCCGCCGCGCCGGTCACCAGCACCCGCTCCCCCGGCCGGACGTCCGCGACCGCGTGCACCGCCGCCCACGCCGTACCGGCCGGCGAGAACCAACTGCACGCCAGCGCGGGGTCCGTACCCTCCTCGACCGCTTCCACGGCGGCGTCCGGCACCAGCGCGTGCTCGGCCCAGCAGCCGTCGCGGCGCAGCCCGAGTGCCTTGCCGCCGAGCCGGACGAGGGTGCCCTCGGCGTGGGTGTCCGAGGCGAGGACGACGCCGCATCCGGTGGTGCCCGGTACGGCGGGCAGGTCCGGAAGGATCCCGAACCTGCCGTCCACGACGTTCAGATCGAGGTGCCCGACCTGGGCCGCCCGCATCCGTACGAGGGTGTGGCCGGCGCGGGGCTCCGGCACCGGCCGCTCCACCAGGCGGGGCAGCGAGCCGAAGCTCTCCAGGACCAGGGCGCGGGACTTACCGGTCGTCACAGCTTGACTCCGTATCGACGCAGGACGCGGGAGGCGACGATCCGCAGGACGCGGTCGAAGACGAACCCGAGGATTCCCAGGGTGATGATGCCGACGAAGACCCAGTCGATCCGCCCGTAGTTGCGGGAGGTCCAGATCAGCGAGCCGAGGCCGACCCTGGAGGCGACGATCTCGGCGGAGACGATGGTCAGGAAGCTGTTGCCCATGGCGAGGCGTGCGCCGGTGACGATGTGCGGCACGGTCGAGGGCAGCACGATCCCCTGGAGGATCTGACGGCGGTTCGCGCCGAGGTTCTGCGCCGCGCGCAGCTTCGACTCGCTCACCGCCATCACACCGGCGCTGGTGTTCACCGTGACGATGAAGACGGCCGTGTAGAAGATCAGGACGACCTTCGACGACTCGCCGATCCCGAGCCACACCACCGCCAGGGTGACGAAGGCGACCGGGGGGATGAAGCGGAAGAACTCGATGTAGGGCTCCAGGAGTTGGCGTACGACCGGGACCTGGCCGACGAGCAGGCCCACCGGTGCGCCGACGAGGACGCCGAGTCCCCAGCCGATCAGGATGCGGCGGCTGGAGGCGATGATCGAGTTGGTCAGGGTGCCGTCGGACGCCAACTCCCGTGCCGCGGTGACGGTTTCGCTCGGGGAGGCGACCAGGGAGGGGCCGTACGCCATCGCGAGGAGCTGCCACACGCCGATGCCGACGACGACGGACAGGGTGTACATGCCGAGGGCGCGCAGCCTTCCCGCGCTCGCCCAGGCCGGGCGTTTCCTGGTCCCCGCGCTGCCTGCGGCGGCAGCCGTGGCGACGGTCATCGGTCGTCCTCCTCGGTGTCGAGTCCCTGGTCGCGCAGTGCCTTGCGGACCTCTTCGCCGATGTCCTCCCGCAGCCTGCGGCGCAGTTCGACGGCGGCCGGGTCGTCCTCGTCGCGGGGCCTGGGCAGGTCGACCGGGTAGACGGACTTCACCGAGGCCGCCGGGCCCGCGGTCATGACGGCGATCCGGTCGGCCAGCAGGATCGCCTCGTCGATGTCGTGGGTGACGAAGACGACGGTGCAGCCGGAGGCGCGCCAGATGCGGTCGGTCTCCTCCTGCATCACCTGGCGGGTCTGCGCGTCGAGCGCGCCGAACGGCTCGTCCATCAGGACGACGCCGGGTTCGTTGGCCAACACGCGGGCGATCTGCACGCGTTGGCGCATCCCGCCGCTCAACTGGCCCGGGAAACGGTCCGCGCAGTGCCGCAGCCCGACCAGGCCGAGATACTCGTCGGCCACCTTCGCCTGCTCGGCGCGGGAGGCGCCGCGCATGCGGGGGCCGAAGGCCACGTTCTGACGGACCGTCATCCAGTCGAAGAGCGCCTCGCTGCTCTGGAAGACCATCCCCAACTCGGGGTCGGGGCCGGTGATCCGGGCATCGCCGACGGAGAGGCTGCCCTCGTCCACGGGCACGAAGCCGGCCAGGGCGGACAGCAGCGTCGACTTGCCGCAGCCGCTGGGGCCGAGCAGACACAGGAACTCGCCGGCGGCGATGTCGAGGGAGATGTTCCGTACGGCCTGCAGGGAGCCGAAGCGGATGCCGACGCCGTCGACGGTCAGGGCCGTGCCTCGGCCTGCGAGTTGGGTGGGGTGGGTTGTCACGCGGGTCTTCACGCCCTCCGTCATCACGATCCCTTCACGTTCTTGGTGAACCAACCGCTCTGGACGGCCTTCGTGACATCCGGCTGCGCCTTGACCTTGCCGGTGTCCACGAAGAACTGGCCCGTGCTCGCGTAGGCCTTGAGGTCCTCGGCGGTGAAGTCGCGGGTGCCGAAGTCGATTTCCTTGATGGCGGTCAGGGTCTGGGCCGCGGGGACCTTCACGGCCTTCTCGGTCGCCCGGGCCGCCGCGTCCGGGTCGCTCTCGGTCAGTGCCGCCGCCTCCTGAAGGGTCTGGGCGACCTTGGTGGCGGTGTCGGGGTTGGCCTTCAGCCAGGCGGCACTGGTGAGCAGCCACTGGGAGTAGGTGACCCCGTAGGCACCGGTGTTCTCCAGGATCCGGCCGCCCTGCTCGACCCCCTTGGTGGGCCACGGCTCCCAGAGGACGTACGCGTCGACGTCGCCCTTCTTCATCAGGGCCGGGATCTCGGGCGGGTCGGCGGTGATGAGGTCGACCGACTTCGGATCGATGCCCTTCGATTCCAGGAACCGCGTCGCGGCCAGCTCGGACAGGCCCGGGGAGACGGCCATCTTGCGGATCTTCGAGGCGGACTTCACCTTCGGGCCGAGAACGACCTTGAGGTACTCGCCGGACTGCTCGTAGACCATCAGGGACCGCAGGTCGGGGCTCCGGGGCAGCATGCTGATGGTGGTGGTGTCGGAGTTGCCGGACATCTGCACCTGGCCGGCCACCAGGTTGTTGACGCCTTCGCTGCCCTGTCCGAACTGGACGAGCTCGACGTTCACCCCGTGCTTGGCCCACAGGCCCTTGGCATCGGCGAGGAAGAAGGGCGCGTACGAGGCGTCGATGCCGACGCCGATGCGGATCGTGGGGCCCGCGGCGTCCTTGCCGGATCCGGCGCCGGCGGCCGAGTCGGTGGTCGCCGCGCCGCACGCGGTGAGCGTGATCAGGGCGACGGCGAGGGCGGTGGCGCCCGCGATGGGGTGTCTTGTCGTGGACCGTGCATCCATGAGTACCTCGGGGGTTCGTGGGGAGCCCGCCGGTGGCGGCTGGTCGTCAGGTGACTGGTCGTCGGGGTGCGGCCCGGGAATTGGCGCACCGTAGAACGGGGGACGGCCCCGACGCATCGCCGAAGGTCCGCTGAACGGGACGCGCAGGTGAGGCCCGGTCTCCCGGCCCGGCCGCGGGCGCCGGTCTGCTCAGCGGACCGGGTCTCTTGGGCGGATCCCGCGGGCCGCCGCATGCTCGCCTCACGGTTCACCCGGCACCTCACAGTTCCCCGGCAGCAGGAGGACGCGCACGATGACGGTCGACGACTCTCCCGACAAAAAGCCCCCGGTCCGGAGCCGCCGCAGACCAGCAGGAGAGCCCGGCCGCCAGGACTGGAAGTCGTGGCCGCACTACGACGCGGCGGGCGCCGGCTTCCGCGGCTACTGGTACCCGGTCACCTGGTCCAGCCAGATCACCGGCGATCCGCTCCCGTTCACGATCTGCGGCGAGAAGATCACCCTGATCCGGGACAACGGCACGGCGTACGCGCTGCACAACCGCTGCCCGCACCGCGGGGTCCCGCTCTCCGAGGGCAACCAGCAGTTCCCCGGCACCGTGAGCTGCCCGTACCACGGCTGGACCTTCGACCTGCCCACCGGCAACCTGGCCGCGGTGATCACCGACGGGCCCGGCTGCCGGCTGACCGGCAAGGTCTCGGTGCGCACGTACCCGGTCGAGGAGCGGCTCGGCATGGTGTGGGTGTACATCCCCCTCGCCGACGAGGAACCGCACCCCATCGACTCGCAGTTGCCCGAGGAACTCGTCTCCAACGCCTTCGTGATGGGCGGCCGGATCGACCCGCGCAGCGGCAACTGGCGCTTCGCCTGCGAGAACGGCTTCGACGAGGGCCACGCCAAGTACCTGCACCGCACGGCACTTTGGCGCCTGTTCAAGCCGATGCCGACCTGGAACATCACCCGGATCGTGCCCAAGGGCCGCTGGATCTTCCGCGTCCAGGACGAGGTCTACTGGGAGGCGGACTTCCCCGGCGTCGGCCACTGGACCAACAAGCGCTGGTGGAAGGCCCAGCCGCCGAAGGAGACCTTCAACATCGGCAACACGGGCAAGCCCGACAAGGTGAACCCGACGATCGAGGCCCAGGAGTTCCCCGGCTT
This sequence comes from Streptomyces sp. NPDC001002, assembly GCF_053599215.1. NCBI lineage: Bacteria > Bacillati > Actinomycetota > Actinomycetes > Kitasatosporales > Streptomycetaceae > Streptomyces > Streptomyces sp. NPDC001002. The sequence continues at coordinate 6,112 of NZ_JBSFLV010000235.1, forward strand.
CGCGTCCCTGTCGATGCCCGGCGTGCTGCGCATCGCGTATCCGAACTTCATCCACTACGAGTTCTACGTCCCCGTCGACCAGGACAACCACCGGTATGTCGGCGTGATGGTCAACTTCACCGAGGGCTGGGAGACCCTGCGTTTCTACGCCAAGTACCTCGGTGCGATCCGCTGGTTGTTCCACGGCCAGTTCTCCGGCCAGGACGCCTGGATGGTCGACATCACCGACGCGCCCCCGGAGAAGCTCTACCGCCCCGACATCTCGCTGACCGCCTGGCGGAACCTCAGCGAGGAGGAGTACGGCAAGAAGCTGGCCGGTGCGGGCGGCGTTCCCGGCACCGATCCCGACGAGAAGCCCGACGAGAAGAAGGCATGACCATGGGCCGCACACTGCTCACCCTGCTCATCGGCGTCGGCATCGCGATCGGGCTGCCGCTCGCGAAGAAGCGCTTCGAGCGCACGACGATGACCCAAGTACACAGGATCAACCAGTGACCGGCGCGGGCGAGTTGGCCGGTCTCGACGGCAAGCGGGCCGCCTGGGTCACCGACGCCTGGCGCCACGTCACCGGCGACCGGCTGCGCGAACTGATCACCGGGCTCGTCGACGTCCCGAGCCCCACCGGCGACGAGGGCCCCCTCGCGGAGCACATCGCCGACACCCTCACGACCGCCGGCTGCCCGGCCCGGGTCCAGCCCCTGGACGACCGGCAGGCCAACGCCTGGGCCCGGCTCTCCGGCGACGGCACCGGCCCGGACCTCATGCTGTACGCGCCGATCGACACCCTGACCGTGGGCGAGGAGAGCGAGGATCTCCCCTGGATCGGGCCGGAGTTGCGGGACGACATGCGCCCGCGCGCCACCGTCCACGACGACCTGGTCGTCGGCCTCGGTGCCTCCAACCCGAAGGGCCACGCCGCGTGCGTGATGATGGCCGCCGAAGCGATCGCGCTGGCCGGCGTCCCGCTCACCGGCGACCTGGTCGCGGCCTTCGGCGCGGGCGGCATGCCCACCAACGCCCGGCCCGGCTCCACCCGCCGCAACACCGGTCAGGGCGTGGGCTGTTCGTTCCTCCTGGAGCAGGGCGTGTGGACCGACTACGCGCTGATCGCCAAGCCCGGCTGGACGGTGTCCTGGGACGAGGTCGGCCTGGTCTGGTTCGAGGTGACGGTCCACGGCACCCACACCTACGTCGGCTCCCGCCACCGCCTCCCCTACGACAACCCCGTCGCCCGCGCCGGTGAGGTCGCCCGGCACCTGGAGGAGTGGTTCGTCGAGTACGCCGACCGGCACACCGCCGGCACGGTCGCGCCGCAAGGCATCGTCTCCTCGATCCAAGGGGGTTGGCCCCGGATGGCGGCGGTGACTCCGGCCTCCTGCACGCTCATGGTGGACCTGCGCATCGGCCCCGACACGACCCCGATGCAGGCCAAGCGGGAGTTCATGGCGGCCATCGGCACCCTCCGTGACAAGAACATCGACGTCACCGCCGACATGGTCCTGGCCATCCCCGGGACACAGACGGACCCGGACAGCTGGATCTGCCGCAGCGCGACGGCGAGTTGGGCCGCTTTCGAGGGACGTGAGCACGAGGCGATCCGGGGCAACAGCGGGGCCACCGACGCCAACATCCTGCGCGGCCGCGGCATCCCGACCGTGCGGGTCGGCATGCCGAAGGTCACGGACTCCCTGTTCGACATCGACTTCGCGCGCGGCATGAACACCGTGTCCGTGGCGGCGATGGAGAAGCTCACGCGCCATCTGGTCCGCACGGCGATCGACACCGTGACCCGGTCCCGCGCCGAGCTGGAGGGAACAGCAGCATGACCGAGATCGTCCTGGGTGTCGGCGCTTCGCACAGCACGCTGATGAACACCCACTGGGAGCAGACCTTCCACAAGGACCGGGCGGAGCGGTTCCGCGACGCGCTGTCCGAGGCGCGGGACGCACTGGCCGCGGCCCGCCCCGACACGGTGATCCTGGTCGGCTCCAACCATTTCCGCGGCTTCTGGCTGGACCTGATCCCGAGCTTCACGATCGGGGTCGGCGAGTGCGTCGCCAGCGGCGAGTCGGGCACCCCGAAAGGCCCGCAGCCGGTGGACGTACCCCTGGCCCGACACCTCGCCAACTCCCTTGTGGAGAGCGGTGGTTTCGACCCCGCCTTCTCGGCCAGGCTGCAGATCGACCACGGCCAGTCGCACGCCATCCAGTACCTCTTCGAGGGCCTGGACGTGGAGATCGTGCCGATCGTCGTCAACGTCTTCGCCCCGCCGCTGCCCACGCTCACCCGCTGCGAGGAACTGGGCCGCGCGATCCGGGACGCCGTCCTCTCCTTCCCCGGTGACCGTCGTGTCGCGGTGGTCGGCTCGGGCGGGCTCTCGCACCGGCTGCCCTGGCCGGACTGGCGCGAACCGCACGGCGAGGACGAGGAGTTCATGGTCGGCGCCTGGCTGAACGGCCGGGAGAACTGGCAGGACTACGACGTCCGGCGCCGCGAGATCATCCGCGCCGCCGAGGCCGCGCTCAACCCCGAGTTCGACGACGAGTTCCTCTCCCTCGTCGAGCGCGGCGAGACCGCGCGGATCACCGCGTACTCCACCGAGGAGTTGGAGAAGGTCGCCGGCAACGGGGCGCAGGAGCTGCGCACCTGGCTGCTGATGTCGGCCGTGCTCGACCACGTGCCCGGCCGCCGGCTGGCGTACGAACCGATGCCCGAGTGGCTCACCGGAATGGGCGTCGCCGTCCTCGACCCCGCACAGGCACAGAACGAAAGGCAGTCATGAGCATCTGGACCGAACTCTCGGGCATCGACTACCGCCACGCGTACGTCGAGACCGGCGACGTGACCACCCGCGCCCTCCAGGCCGGCCCCGAGGACGGCGAGCACGTCGTGTTCCTGCACGGCACGACCGGCCACCTGGAGGCGTTCGTCCGCAACATCCCGGCGCACGCCGAGGCCGGCTACCGCTGCCACGCCATCGACATGCTCGGCCACGGCTACACCGGCAAGCCCGACCGCCCCGGTGAAATCCCGGCGTACGTCGACCACTTGATGGCCTACCTCGACGCGGTGGGTGCCGAACGCGCGCACCTGGTCGGTGAGTCGCTGGGCGGCTGGGTGGGGTCGTGGGCGGCGAGCGAGTACCCGGACCGGGTCGCCTCCCTCCAACTCCTGTGCATGGGCGGCACGAAGATCAACCCGGCGGTGATGGAACGGCTCAAGACCTCGACCCGCGCCGCCGCCATGGAGCCGGAGATCTCCTACACCCGCGACCGGCTCGCGCTGCTGTGGGCCGAGTGGGACGAGGACCTGGGCGAGGAGCTGACCCGGGTGCGCTACGAGATCTACCACCGCCCCGAGTTCCAGGAGAACCTGCACAACCTGCTGGCGCTCCAGGAACTCGACGCCCGGGAACGCAATCTGCTGCGCCCCGACCGCATGGCGCGGATCAAGGCGCCGACGCTGGTGGTCTGGGGCAACAAGAACCCGCTCGGGGACGTCCCGGAGGCCGAGGCGATCGCCGCCGCGATCCCCGGGGCCCGGCTGGAGATCTTCACCGAGTGCGGACACTGGCCGCAACATGAGAAGGCCAGTCTGTACAACCCGCTGAGTCTCGCGTTCCTCGCCGAGTCGTCGTCCGCCAGCTGATCGTGAGCTCCCTGCCGTAACCGTTGATCGTGAGGTGTCCGCCATGACCGTCGTCCCGATCGCCCGCGCCGCGGCCTATTCCTCTCCGCCTCCCGTGGCCGGTGCGGCCACGCCGGTGTCCGCCTCCGCGGACTCGATGAACTCCGTCCTCGGCAAGGTGCGGCCCATCCTGGAGGCGTTCACCGTCGACGACGAGTCGCTCTCCCTGGCCGATCTCGTGCGCCGCACGGGCGTCGCGAAGGCCACCGTGCACCGGCTCTGCCAAGAGCTGGTCGTCTGGGGGCTGTTGGAGAGAGCGGGCTGCGACTACCGGCTCGGCCTGCGGCTGTTCGAGATCGGGCAGCGGGTGCACCGGCAGCGGATCCTGCGCGAGGTGGCCCAGCCGTACATGGAGGATCTCCTCCTCGCCACCCAGGAGACCATCCACTTCGCGATCCACGACGGCCTCGACGTCGTCTATCTGGAGAAGATCCTGCCGCACCGGGGCCTGAGCGAGCAGTCCCGGGTGGCGGGGCGGCTCCCGCTCTACTGCACCGCCACCGGAAAGGCGATCCT
>NZ_JBSFLV010000236.1:0-10047 GCF_053599215.1 Streptomyces sp. NPDC001002
GCCCTGACCCGTCGCCACAGGATCGCGATCGCCGGTGTCGCCACCCTCGGTGCCGCCTCCCTCGCGTTCTCCGCCGTGCCCGGCAACGCGGAGACGACCACGAGCGAGGCCGCTTCCTCGGCGCAGGCGCAGATCGCCTACAGCTCCGAGCCGATCAAGGGCGTCAAGGCCAGCGTCACCGACCAGCTCGCCGGCGCCAGCCTGAAGGCCGAGCAGATCCAGGCGAAGGCCGACGCGAAGAAGACGGCCGCGAAGAAGAAGGCCGCCGCCGAGACCGCCGCCAAGAAGAAGGCCGCCGCCCAGGCCGCGGCGAAGAAGAAGGCCGCGGCCGAGCGCAAGGCGAAGAAGACCGCGAGCCGCTCCACGAAGCGCGCCGCGATCAAGCCCGCCGCGAAGACCTACGCCAACAACCTCGACGGCTGGATCAACCACGCCCTGGCGATCATGAAGCAGAAGGGCATCCCGGGCTCGTACAACGGCCTGTACAAGAACATCATGCGGGAGTCCTCGGGCAACCCGAGCGCCATCAACGGCTGGGACGTCAACGCGATCAACGGCACCCCGTCGATCGGTCTGCTCCAGGTCATCCAGCCGACCTTCAACGCGTACCACGTCTCCGGTACGTCCTCGAACATCTACGACCCGGTCGCCAACATCACGGCCGCCGCCAACTACGCGGCGGACCGGTACGGCTCGATCGACAACGTCAACAGCGCGTACTGAGGTCGGCGCGGACCTCTTTACGGAACGCCGAAGGGCGGCACCCCCTGACGGGTGCCGCCCTTCGGCGTCGTACGGGACCTGCTACTTGCGCATGACCTCCGGCTCGTGGCGGCGCAGGAAGCGGGCCACCAGGAAGCCGCAGACGATCGCGAGGGCGATCAGGGCGATCATGTCGATCGTCCAGGCGTTGGCGGTGTGCTCCCACAGGGGGTCCGTCCGGCCCGGATTGTCCTTGTCGGGGAAGAGGACGTTCAGATTGAGCGTCGCGCCCGCGGCACCGACCGCCCAGCGCGAGGGCATCAGGAACGAGAGCTGGTTGACGCCCACCGCGCCGTTCAGCGTGAACAGGCAGCCGGTGAAGACGACCTGGACGATCGCGAACATCACCAGCAGCGGCATCGTCTTCTCGGAGGTCTTCACCAGCGAGGAGATGACCAGGCCGAACATCATCGAGGTGAAGCCCAGCGCCATGACCGGCAGGGTCAGTTCCAGCTTGGTCGCGCTGCCGAGGACCAGGCCCTCCTTGGGGACCTCGCGGGTGGCGAAGCCGATGGCACCGACCAGCGCGCCCTGGAGCAGGGTGATCACACCGAGCACGACCACCTTGGACATCAGGTACGCCGAGCGGGACAGGCCGGTCGCCCGCTCCCGTTCGTAGATCACCCGTTCCTTGATCAGTTCACGGACCGAGTTGGCGGCGCCCGCGAAGCACGCGCCGACCGCGAGGATCAGCAGCACGGTGGTGGCCGTCGGGTTGGTGCCGGCCTTCCCGCGCGGGAGCAGGTCCTGGCCCGAGTCGATCAGCAGGCTGACCGAGCCGAGCACGAGCGGCAGGATGACCGTCAGCGCCAGGAAGCCCTTGTCCGACACGATCACCGACACATAGCGGCGGATCAGGGTGAACAACTGCGGGAGCCAGCCCTGCGGCTTGGGCGGCTTCATCGCCTGTGCCGACGGCATCTGTACGGACTGCGGAGCAATCGCGTCGATGTCCGCGGCGTACATCTGGTAGTGCTGCGAGCCCTTCCAGCGTCCGGCCCAGTCGTAGTCGCGGTAGTTCTCGAAGGCGGAGAAGACGTCGGCCCAGGTGTCGTAACCGAAGAAGTTCAGGGCCTCCTCGGGCGGGCCGAAGTAGGCGACCGAACCGCCCGGCGCCATCACCAGGAGCTTGTCGCAGATGGCGAGTTCGGCCACCGAGTGGGTGACGACGAGGACCGTGCGGCCGTCGTCGGCGAGGCCGCGCAGCAGCTGCATGACATCGCGGTCCATGCCCGGGTCGAGACCGGAGGTCGGCTCGTCCAGGAAGATCAGCGACGGCTTGGTGAGCAGCTCCAGAGCCACCGAGACGCGCTTGCGCTGGCCGCCGGAGAGGGAGGTGACCTTCTTCTCCTTGTGGATGTCCAGCTTCAGCTCGCGCAGCACCTCGTTGATGCGGTCCTCGCGCTCGGCGCCGGTGGTGTCGGCGGGGAAGCGGAGCTTGGCCGCGTACTTGAGGGCCTTCTTGACGGTCAGTTCCTTGTGCAGGATGTCGTCCTGCGGGACCAGACCGATGCGCTGGCGCAGCTCGGCGAACTGCTTGTACAGGTTCCGGTTGTCGTAGAGGACATCGCCCTGGTTGGCGGGCCGGTAGCCGGTGAGCGCCTTGAGCAGGGTCGACTTGCCGGATCCCGACGGTCCGATGACCGCGATCAGCGACTTCTCCGGTACGCCGAAGGAGACGTCCTTGAGGATCTGCTTGCCGCCGTCGACCTCGACGGTCAGGTGGCGCGCGGAGAAGGACACCTCACCGGTGTCGACGAACTCCTCAAGCCGGTCGCCCACGATCCGGAACGTCGAGTGGCCGACGCCGACGATGTCCGTCGGGCCGAGCAACTGCGAGCCGCCCTTGGCGATCGGCTGGCCGTTGACGTACGTGCCGTTGTGCGAGCCGAGGTCGCGGATCTCCATGCGCCCGTCGGGCATCGAGTGGAACTCGGCGTGATTGCGGGAGACCTGCAGGTCGGACACGACCAGGTCGTTCTCCAGGGCACGACCGATGCGCATCACGCGCCCGATCGAGAACTGGTGGAACGTGGTCGGGCTGCGGTCGCCGTAGACCGGAGGTGCCCCCGCGACACCACCGGAGTTCTGCTGCGGCGGGATGTGCGCGGCCGGCTGCTGCGGTGTGGCCTGCTGCGGCTGCTGCCAGCCGGCCTGCGGGGCCTGCTGCTGCGGCGGCGCCTGCTGCGCCCAGCCGGGGCTCGCGCCCTGGGCCGCGTACGGCTGCTGCTGCGGCTGGGCCTGTGGCGTCGCGGCCGCGGCGCCGGACGCGCTGAGCAGCGGTCCGTCGGTCGCGTTGCCGAGGTGCACGGCGGAGCCAGGGCCGATCTCCATCTGATGGATCCGCTGGCCCTGCACGAAGGTGCCGTTGGTGGAGCCGTGGTCCTCGATGACCCAACTGCGGCCCCCCCAGCTGATCGTGGCGTGGCGCCAGGACACCCTGGCGTCGTCGAGCACGATGTCGCCCTGCGGATCACGTCCGAGGGTGTATGGCCTGGACTCCTCTAGCGTCCAGGTACGTCCGTTCAATTCCAGTACGAGTTCCGGCACTCCAAGCCCCACTGAGTAGTCCCCCGAATTACCCCCATCACAGGGAGTCTAGGGATGTCGAACATCGTCGGGAACTATTTCAGGCTCACCCCCCTGACCGAAAGTCGGGCGTCGTGAAGACCACGCGCGCATGCATCGTCCGGTTCCGTTGACGGGGTTGAAACCGACCCGGAGAGTGGTAATCCACGCGAGGGGGATCAGGGCGCGGCTGCTGTGCCGTGCGCTGCGGATCGGGGGGTCTGCCATGAGCGCGTCGTTGACCGTCGAGGCCACGAAGGCCGGACCGAGGCTGCCGTGGGGAGACGTCCTGCTGTCCGCGATCGCCGCGGTGAGCTGGGCGTTGATCGGAATGGCGGGCACGGCGGCGCTGGGCCTGCACCTGCTGGAGGCGGACTCGGCGAGCTCGCTGGGCCCGATGACAGCGGCCGTGGTGGCCCTCGGTGCGGGTGGTTCGATCACTCCGTCCGGCGATGTGTCCGCTTTCGGCCTGACCGGCGCCGAGGCGACCACGGCCGTGACGATCACACCGTTGGGCGTGAGCCTGGTCGGCGCGCTGCTCCTGTCGTGGTTCTTCCTACGGTCCTTGCGCGCGGCGGGAGTTGTGATCGCACCGGCCGAACTCCTCGCCCGCGCGGGCGCCGTGATCGTCCTCTTCGTGGCCATGCTGGGCGGCCTGGCCTGGGCGGGTCACGACGTCATCACGATCGACGGCGGCCAACTGGGCCTGGACCAGCTGCCCGGCGGCTCGGGCGGCGGCGGGGTCAGCGTGCCCGGGCTCGGCGACCTCGGGGACATCGGCGGGCTGCTGCCGGACAACGTCGGCAACCTCATCGACGCGAAGGCGGGGGTCGGCTTCACCGTCGACACCGCGCCGACCCTGCTCGGCGGCCTCGCCTGGTCGGCCGGAATCCTCCTGATCGCCCTGCTGGCCTCGCGCCGCACGCCTCTGCCGCGCGGCTGGGAGGCCGTGCACCGGGTCGTCCGCCCGGCCGCGTCCGCGGTCGTGACGGTGATGTTGGTGACGGTGGCGGCGGGTCTGTCGGCGGCGGTGTACGCGGCGATCGGCGACGACCACCCCAAGCGGATCTTCGGCGCGGCGCTGCTCGGCGCCCCCAACGGCACGTGGCTCGGCATCCCGATCGGCCTCTTCGTCCCCTACGACGGCCGCGCCACGGGCGAACTGGCCAAACTCCTCCCCGACCCCCTCGACGACCTCCTCACCGCCAACACCGACCAGTCGGTGACCCTCAGCCGCCTCGCCGACCTGGACAGCCGGGTATGGCTGCTGGGGGTGGCCTCGGCGTTGATGATGCTGCTGGCGGGCGTACTGATGGCTTCGCGGACGCCGGTGGGGATTCCGGTGGGCGGTTCGGGGGGCGGGGCGCTGCGGGCAGGTGGCGGGACCGGGACTGCGGGAGGTGCGGGCCGCGGGGCCGGTGAAGCCTGGGGGCCGGGAACTGGGAGCGGTACGGGGCCGGGTGCGAGTCCGGGGTCTGGTGCGGGTGCGGGGCCTGGTGCGGTACGGAATCCAGGTGCCCTCGGGTACGCCGGACAGTGTGCGCTGCGGCTCGGGATCGCCACGGCGTTGGCGTTGCCGTTACTGGGGTGGCTGACAGAGGTGTCCGTGGACGCCTCACTGTCGGTACTGGGCTTCGACGCGTTCGGCGCCGGGATCGTGTTGAACGCGCACCTGGGGATGGCTCTGGTGCTCGGTGCCCTGTGGGGCGCGGGCGCGGGTGCCGCCGGGGCGCTGCTCGCATGGGCGACCGGAGCCGCGGGACGACGGGCGGCGCCGCTGGCACTGGGGCACGTGGGAGTGGGCGGCGCGCCGGGCGCGGGGGCGGCTTCGGGTGCCGGGTATCCGCAGTACTCGCGGGAGGCGGGGGCCGGGGCTGGTCCGTACGCCGGCGAGTCGGGGACGTACGCGCAAGGGGCCGGGCCGTATGGGGGCGGCGAACCGGGGGTGGGGGCGCAGGGGTCGGGGCCGTACTCCGGTGAGGCGGGGGCATATCCGCCGGGCGGCGGACCGTATGCGGGCGAATCGGGAGTGCGGGGCCAGGAGGCTGGGTCGTACTCCGGTGACGCGGGGGCGTACCCGCAGGGCAGCGGACCATACGCGAGCGAACCAGGGGCGCGTCCTCAAGGGGCGGGTGCGTATCCCGGTGAACCGGGGACATACCCGCAGGACAGCGGCCCCGGCCCATATGCCGGCGAGCCGGGGACACCTCCTCAGGGCTCAGGGCCCTACGCGAGCGAACCGGGGCCGCAGACGCCTGGGCAGAGGCCCTACGCCGGTGAACCGGCCGCGCAGTCCGGTGAGTCCGGGCCGTACGTGCCCGGATCGCCGTACCGGCCGCCGAACCCCGCCACGAACCCGTATCTGCGCGTGCCGGACGAGGTACGCGAGCCGGAGGACGCGCGGCCGTCGGACCGGGGGCGACCCGGGGGCGGCAGCGGACAGCCAAAAGGCCAGGCACGACCTGCGGGCGGAGGCGCACGGCCGCAGTCGCCGCGCCGGCCTCCCCAGCCGCCGCCGTCCGGGAACCGGCCCCAGTCCCCGCCACCGGACGACGGCCCTCCCCCGCCGCCGCCTCCGCCACCGCCGCCGAGGAGGCCGTCGGGCGGGCAGTGAGGTGTCCGCAGACAGGGCGGTGATCCCTTCGGCCTGCGCACAGGGGATGCCGTCCGGTCGGCCTCGCAGTGGGGACCCGGCCGAGTTCGTGAGCTGACGAAGGACGCCAGCAGACCTCCGGGAGTAGGGCGTGGCTGCCCTCCCGACTCGGCGCGGGCAGGACGCAGCCGAGTTCTTCAACCGGTGCAGAGCGCCCGCGGTCCCCGGAAGCTGGACGCGGTCGGCCCCCTCAACCCCACTCCACGCGCCCGCACACCTCGTCCTGGACGTCCCCCGGACAGGACGCGTCCGTCCTCCTCAACCAGCCCAAGACGCCCGTGGACATCCTCTCCAGACGATGCACACTGCTCCCAGGCCGCAGGGGGCAGCACGCGCCCCACCACTCAGCCGGCGTCAGTCACCACCCGCAGACCTCCGGAGGAGACACGTGGCCGACAAGTAAGGCACACGCAACCCACCCGACACCCACTGTTCCGTGTCCGCTAGGCGGACCGCGGCGGCGATCGGCACTGGGTGCCGGATACGGTGGGTGCACCATGAGCGCTGAGCAGACCTCGTCCTTCGACGTCCCCGCCGACCTCCCCACCCTCCTCGTCAAGATCTTCGGCAAGGACCGCCCCGGCATCACCGCGGGCCTCTTCGACACCCTCGCCGCCTTCTCCGTCGACGTGGTCGACATCGAGCAGGTCGTCACGCGTGGCCGGATGGTGCTGTGCGCGCTGGTGACCGAGCCGGAGCGTGGGCTGGAGGGGGAGTTGCGCTCCACCGTCCACAGTTGGGCGGAGTCGATGAAGATGCAGGCGGAGATCATCTCCGGCCTCGGCGACAACCGGCCCCGTGGCCTGGGCCGTTCCCTCGTGACCGTGCTCGGGCATCCGCTCACCGCCGAAGCGACGGCCGCCGTCGCCGCTCGGATCACCCGGGCCGGCGGCAACATCGACCGTATCTTCCGGCTCGCCAAGTACCCCGTCACGGCAGTCGAGTTCGCGGTGTCCGGCGTGGAGACCGAGCCGCTGCGCACCGCCCTGGTGACAGAGGCTGCGGCACTCGGTGTCGACGTCGCCGTGGTGGCTGCCGGGCTGCACCGGCGGGCCCAGCGGCTGGTCGTCATGGACGTCGACTCGACGCTCATCCAGGACGAGGTGATCGAGTTGTTCGCCGCGCACGCCGGCTGCGCGGACAAGGTCGCCGAGGTGACCGCGTCGGCGATGCGCGGGGAACTGGACTTCGAGCAGTCGCTGCACGCGCGCGTGGCCCTGCTGGCGGGTCTCGACGCCTCGGTGGTGGACAAGGTCCGCAGCGAGGTACGGCTGACGCCGGGCGCGCGCACGCTGATCCGCACGCTGAAGCGGCTCGGCTATCAAGTCGGCGTCGTCTCCGGCGGGTTCACCCAGGTCACCGATGATCTGCGGGACCGGCTCGGGCTGGACTTCGCGCAGGCCAACACGTTGGAGATCGTCGACGGGAAGCTGACCGGCAAGGTCACCGGCGAGATCGTGGACCGGGCCGGGAAGGCACGGCTGCTGCGCCGCTTCGCCGCCGAGGCGGGCGTACCGCTCGCCCAGACCGTCGCGATCGGCGACGGCGCCAACGACCTGGACATGCTCAACGCGGCCGGTCTCGGTGTCGCCTTCAACGCCAAGCCGGTCGTCCGGGAGGCCGCGCACACGGCGGTGAACGTGCCGTTCCTGGACACGGTGCTGTATCTGCTGGGCGTGACCCGCGAAGAGGTCGAGGCTGCGGACACGCACGACGAGGAGTGAGCGTCCGCAGCCGACGGACGGGCGGCGCGGGTTGTGCGAGCTACGTGGTGTACACGGGGTACGCCGATTACTGCGCGGGGTACGTCGATTACTCGGACGGGGCCCAGTAGTCGGTCAGCTTGGCGGCGCTCGGCTCCAGGCTCTTCCAGGAGCCGTCGAAGGACAGGACCGCGAAGGCGGCGGCGGGGAAGCCGCGCCGGTTCATCCGCTCGCGGGCGTCGCCCTCGGCCGTGCCGGCGAGTACGTCGGCCAGGCCCTGGATGCCGGGGTTGTGGCCGATCAGGACGACTTCGCGGGCGTCGTCGGGGGTCTCGTTCAGCAGCGCGATCAACTCGCCGGGAGAGGCGTCGTAGATCCGCTCCTCGTAGACGGTTTTCGGCCGGTGCGGGAGTTCGTGGACGGCCAGCTTCCAGGTCTCGCGGGTCCGGGTCGCCGTGGAGCACAGGGCCAGATCGAAGGGGATGCCGGTGTCGGCCAGCTTGCGTCCGGCGACGGCGGCGTCCATGCGGCCCCGCTCAGCGAGTGGGCGCTCGTGGTCGGTCACCTCGGGCCAGTCGGCTTTCGCATGCCGGAAAAGGACGATCCTGCGGGGTTCTGCGACGCTCATGGAATCCAGCTTCGCATGAAAACAGGCCATGAGGAGGGGGGAGTTGACGGGTGGCCGGAGCGGTGCTCAGCCCGCTATGAAGTGCTGCGCCCGCTCGAAGAGCTGGGTGATCATCGGGTCGCTCGCCGCCGCGTGCGCGTCCGTCGGGTTGAGCATCAGGGCCAGCAGCACGATGAACGCGAGAGCCGGCAGGGCGAGGGCCCACCAGGGCAGACGGATGTCGACGCCACCGGAGGTCGCCGGGTGGGGCCGGGTGTGCGTGGTGGCCGACATGGCTTCCTCCGTGGTCTTCGAGCCCTGGTGATCCGCCCCTCGCGGTCACACTTCGAAGTTACGGACTCCGGCGCCCTCAACCCATCCGGAGATCCACCCACTTGACCCTGACACCCACCCCCTAGGGGATGGTGGTGCTAGCCCCACCATTGACCGGGAGACGGCAGATCGCGGCGCCGGCTCACGGCGTGGGGATCATCGGTTCACACCGGCTCACGGCATGCGGATCAGCGGCTCAGGGCGAGGCGATCGTCGCGATGACGGCGATGATCACGAAGATGGCGAAGAAGGAGCCGAAGACGATCAGCATCTTCTTCTGGCCGTTCTGGGGGTTCGGGTCGAGAACTGGCATGCCGCAAGTCTCGCACCCCTGCCCCGCGTCGGAGTCGCGGGGGTGAGGCCGACGGCGAGAGCCGGGGTCAGCGTGCCGCCGCCTCGTCCTCCACCGTGCGGTCGCGTCCCGCGAGCACGCCGACCACCATCTGCGGGATCATCAGCCCCGCCATGAGGGCGATCGGCAGGCCCCAGCCGCCGCTGCTCTCGTAGAGGACGCCCACCAGGAGCGGTCCCGGGATGGAGATCAGGTAGCCGGTGCTCTGTGCGAAGGCCGACAGCTGGGCGACGCCCGCGCCGGTCCTGGACCGCATGCCGACCATCGTCAGGGCCAGCGGGAAGGCGCAGTTGGCGATGCCGAGCAGCAGCGCCCAGACCCAGGCGCCCGCGGCCGGCGCGAGGTACAGGCCGGCGTAACCGGCGAGGCCGCACAGGCCGAGTGCGATCACGATCGGCCCCTGGTGCGGGAGCCGGGTGGCCAGGCGCGGGATGACGAAGGCCAGCGGCACGCCCATCACCATGGTCACGGCGAGCAGCAGTCCGGCGGTGCCGGCGCTCACGCCCGCGTCCCGGAAGATCTGCGCCATCCAGCCCATCGTGATGTAGGCGGCGGTGGCCTGGAGCCCGAAGAAGACGGCGAGCGCCCAGGCGGTACGGCTGCGGGTGATGCGCAGTTCGGGCTTCGGCTCGGTCTCCCGCGCGGGTGCCTCCGACGCGGGTGCCTCCTGGCCGTCGGGCGCTTCCCGGTGTCGTACGAGTGCGATCCACGGGACTATCGCCGCGGCGGCCAGGAACGCCCATGCGGCCAGGCCCGAGCGCCAACTGTCGCCCAGCGCCTCGGCCATGGGCACGGTGACGGCGGCCGCGGCGGCGGTGCCCAGGGCGAGGCCCATCGAGTACAGGCCGGTCATGGAGCCGACCCGGTCCGGGAACCAGCGCTTGACGATCACCGGCATGAGGACGTTGCTGACCGCGATGCCCATGAGGGCGAGCGCGCTGCCGGCCAGGAAGCCGGGCGTGCCGCCGATGTAGGGCCGTATGAGCAGGCCGGCGGTGATGGCGACCATGCCCGCGCAGACGACGGCGCCGACCACGCCGAACGACACCGTGACGCCGACGAAGTTGAT
>NZ_JBSFLV010000237.1:0-10044 GCF_053599215.1 Streptomyces sp. NPDC001002
CGGGGGGGGGCGCGCGCCGCCCGGCGCCCGCGCCCCCCCCCCCCCACCGAGGCCACGGTCGGCCGCGGCCGTGGCCCCTTGCCCGCCCCGGCCCGTCGATCAGTACTGCCCGTCAGACGGCGAGCGCCTGGGCGCGGCGCTTCACCTCCGTACCGCGGTTCTCGGCGAGGGCCTGTGCGGGGGTGCCGGGCAGGCTCGGGTCCGGCGTGAAGAGCCACTCCAGCATCTCTTCGTCCGTGAAGCCGTCGTCCCGCAGCAGCGTCAGGGTCCCGGTCAGGCCCTTGACGACCTTCTGCTCGGCCCCGTCGATGAAGGCGGCGGGGACGTGCAGCGCGCGGTTCTCACCACGGCGTACGGCGATGAGCTGGCCGTCCTTGACCAGCTGCCGCACACGCGTCACCTCCACGCCGAACTGCTCGGCGATGTCGGGGAGCGTGAGCCACGCGGGGACGAGAGCATCGATCTTTGCGTCAATCTCGGTCACGACGACAAGCCTGCCATCCCGGACTGACAGTCGGAAGCCAGACGCCCGCCACCTGCGGTTTCCTAACGCCTTCAGGCCGACGCGGCCTCAGACCGACCCGCCCTCGGACCGCCGCGGCTTCAGACCGTACGCGGCGGGAGCGGTCGTCGTCAGCCTGAGCCTCAGCCACTGGTACGACTGCCGCGGCACGGCTCAAGACCGCCGCGGCCTCAGACCGACCAGCCCTCGCGCCGACGCAGCCCCGACCACCGCCGCCTCTGACCACCGCCACCTCAGACCGCCGCCACCTTCAGCGGGCGCGCCGGGTCCGCGAGCAGTTCCGGGTTCATGACCGCCCCCGCCTCGATCAGCCGCCGCCCCTGCGCCAGGTCCCGCGGGCGGCCCACCGCGAGCAGGGCGACCAGGCGGTTCTCGCGCAGCCAGCACACCGACCAGGCGGGTCCGGACGGGTCGCCGCGCCACAGCAGCGTGTCGGCCGACGGGTGGTGGCCGGCGTACTGGACGAAGCGGCCGAACTGCTCTGACCAGAAGTACGGGACGGGGTCGTAGACCACGGGCGCCTCGCCCACGATGTTCGCGGCGACCGTGCGCGGGCCCTGGAGGGCGTTGTCCCAGTGGTGGACCAGCAGGCGCTCGCCGTACCGCCCCGAGGGGAAGGACGCGCAGTCACCGACCGCGTAGACGTCCGGCGTCGAGGTGCGCAGGCGGTCGTCGGCGAGGACCTCGCGGTGGGCGCCGAGTTCGATGCCTGAGCCGGTGAGCCAGCCGGTGGCGGGGCGGGCGCCGATGCCGACCACGACCGCGCCCGCGGGCAGCCGGGAGCCGTCGGAGAGGACCACCTCGCCGGGCTCGACGCGCTCCACGCGTGCGTGCGTACGCAGCGTGACGCCCGCGTCGGCGTACCAGGCGGCCATCGGCCCCGCGACCTCGGCGGGCAGCGCGCCCGCGAGCGGCCGGTCGGCGGCCTCGACGACGGTCACCGCGCAGCCCGCCTCGCGCGCGGCGGTGGCGAACTCCGCGCCGATCCAGCCCGCGCCGACGACCACGATGTCGTGCTGCCGGGCGAGTACCGGGCGCAGCCGCTCGGCGTCGTCCAGGGTGCGCAGCAGATGCACGCCGGGCACGCCCTCGGTGCCGGGCAGCCGGATCGGTTCGGCGCCGGTGGCCAGGACCAGGACGTCGTACGGGACCGGCCCCGCCTCGGTGTCCAGGGCGCGGTCGGCCGGGCGGACGGCCAACACCTCGCGGCCCAGCCGCAGTTCGATGCCGAGCGCCTCGAAGTCGACGTCGAAGGCGGAGCCCTCGGCCTTGCCCAGCAGGACGGCCTTGGACAGCGGCGGCCGGTCGTAGGGCTGATGGGGCTCGGCGCCGAGCACGGTGACAGTGCCGGTGAAGCCCTGTTCCCTCAGGGCCACGGCGGTCTGCACCCCGGCCATGCCCGCGCCGACGACGACCACGCGCCGCTTCGGTGACGTGCTCTCGTCCCGCGTCTGCTCGCTCACCTGATCACCATAGACACCTGACAAATTGTCAGTCAGCCGTCGTGCTCGGTGACCTGCTCCACAACGCTCGTCCCGCTGCCCGCCGCCGACTCCCATTCCCAGGTCTCGTCGAGGCGCACGCGCCCGTCCGGCAACTCCACGACCGTAGACACGCAGTGCCCCGAGGCCGTCGTCCCGTCGGTCCTCAACTGCACGTACCGGAAGTCCAGCCGGTCACCTGACCGAGTGCCCACGAGGTGCCCGCGCACGACGTCGCCGCCCGCGTACTCGGCCCAGATCTCGCCGTCCTTCTCGTGGTAGGCGAACCGGGTGCGGGTACCCACCTGACCTGCGTCCTGGTCGGCGACGGGGGCGAGGACGAGGCCGTCGAGCGAGCGGGCCATGGCGGAAGGCTCCCTTACAGAGGCGCGGAATCAAGGGCTAGGCTGGCCAACGTACAAGCACTCGCGGGAGTCCGGACGCACCGGGCTGAGAGGGAGGCTGGCGGCCTCCGACCGTACGAACCTGATCCGGGTCATGCCGGCGAAGGGAGGGGCTGGACGCCCATGTCGTCACGTACGTCAGACGTCCTCGTCATCGGGGGCGGAATCATCGGCCTGGTCACGGCGTGGCGGGCCGCGCAGCGCGGCTTCGCGACGGCCGTCGTGGATCCCGAACCGGGCGGCGGGGCCGCCCAGGTGGCGGCCGGCATGCTGGCCGCCGTCACGGAACTGCACTACGGCGAGCAGACCCTGCTCGGGCTCAATCTCGCCTCGGCGCGCCGCTATCCCGACTTCGCGGCCGAGCTGACCGACCTCACCGGCCTCGACCTCGGCTACCGCCGCTGCGGCACGCTCGCCGTCGCGCTGGACGCCGACGACCGCGCCCACCTGCGCGAACTGCACGCCCTGCAACGGCAGTCGGGCCTGGAGTCCGAGTGGCTGTCGGGGCGCGATTGCCGGCGCCTGGAGCCGATGCTCGCGCCGGGCGTGCGCGGCGGTCTCCGCGTCGACGGCGACCACCAGATCGACCCCCGCCGCCTGGCACGCGCGCTGGTGACCGCCTGCGAGCGGGCCGGCGTGACCTTCCACCGCACCTGGACCGAGCGCCTCAATGTCGTACGGGACAGGGCCGTCGGGGTCACCACGGCGGACGGCACCGACCTGGGTGCGGACCAGGTCGTGCTGGCCGCCGGCAGCCTCAGCGGGCGGCTCGCGGGGGTGCCGGACGAGGTGCTGCCGCCGGTACGCCCGGTGAAGGGCCAGGTGCTGCGGCTCACCGTGCCGCAGCGCTACGCGCCCTTCCTGAGCCGAACCGTCCGCGCGATGGTCCGCGGCAGCCAGGTCTACCTCGTGCCGCGCGAGAACGGCGAGCTGGTCGTCGGCGCCACCAGCGAGGAGCTGGGCTGGGACACCACGGTCACCGCGGGCGGGGTGTACGAGCTGCTGCGGGACGCGCACGAGCTGGTCCCCGGCATCACCGAGCTGCCGCTGACGGAGACCCGCGCGGGACTGCGCCCCGGCTCCCCCGACAACGCCCCGCTGCTCGGCCCGACCGCCCTCGCCGGGCTGCTGCTGGCCACCGGGCACTACCGCAACGGCGTGCTGCTGACCCCGGTCACCGGCGACGCCCTGGCGCACGCCCTCGCCACCGGTGAACTCCCGGACGAGGCCCGCCCCTTCACCCCGAAGCGTTTCGCGCTCCTGGAGCAGCCCGCATGAACATCTCCGTCAACGGGGAGCCCCGGGAGTTCGCCCCCGGCACGGCCCTCGACACCGTCGTACGCGCCCTCACCCCGGCCCCCTCCGGAGTGGCCGCCGCCCTGAACGAAACCGTCGTCCCGCGCGGGCAGTGGTCCTCGACGTCCCTCACCGACGGGGACCGCGTCGAGGTCCTCACCGCCGTCCAAGGAGGCTGACCCATGGCCGACGACCCCTTCGTCATCGGCGGTACGTCCTTCACCTCCCGCCTGATCATGGGCACCGGCGGTGCCCCCAGCCTGGACGTCCTGGAGCGGTCGCTGGTGGCCTCCGGGACGGAGCTGACGACGGTTGCGATGCGCCGCGTGGACCCCTCGGTACACGGCTCGGTGCTGTCCGTCCTGGACCGGCTCGGCATCCGGGTGCTGCCCAACACGGCCGGCTGCTTCACCGCCGGGGAGGCCGTCCTCACCGCCCGCCTCGCGCGCGAGGCGCTCGGCACCGATCTGATCAAACTTGAGGTCATCGCCGACGAGCGCACCCTGCTGCCCGACCCGATCGAGCTCCTGGACGCGGCCGAGACCCTGGTCGACGACGGCTTCACGGTGCTGCCCTACACGAACGACGACCCGGTCCTCGCCCGCAAGCTGGAGGACGTCGGCTGCGCGGCGGTCATGCCGCTCGGCTCGCCCATCGGCTCGGGGCTCGGCATCCGCAACCCGCACAACTTCCAGTTGATCGTCGAGCACGCGCGCGTGCCGGTGATCCTGGACGCGGGCGCCGGCACCGCCTCGGACGCGGCGCTCGCGATGGAGCTGGGGTGCGCGGGTGTGATGCTCGCCTCGGCGGTGACGCGGGCACAGGAGCCGCAGCTGATGGCCGAGGCGATGCGGCACGCGGTGGAGGCGGGGCGGCTGGCCCGGCTCGCGGGGCGCATTCCCCGGCGGCATTTCGCGGACGCGTCCTCCCCCACGGAGGGGCTTGCGCGGCTCGATCCGGAGCGGCCCGCGTTCTGAACGCGCGTTCGACCATGGCCGGAATTCGGTGCGACGTCCGTCACAGCTCGGCTGCAGTCACGCCCCGAAATCGCCCGAACCGAGAGGCCTGTCAGTCACGGCTCGTACACTCACCTGCGTGGATACGACCCTTCAGGACCCTCTGGTCGGGCAGGTGCTCGACGGGCGCTACCGCGTGGACGCGCGGATCGCGGTCGGCGGGATGGCCACGGTCTACCGGGCCGTGGACACCCGCCTCGACCGCGTGCTCGCGCTGAAGGTGATGCACCCCGCGCTCGCCGCCGACGTCACCTTCGTCGACCGGTTCATCCGCGAGGCGAAGTCGGTCGCCCGACTGGCCCACCCGAACGTGGTGCAGGTCTTCGACCAGGGCGCCGACGGGTCGTACGTCTATCTCGCCATGGAATACGTCGCCGGCTGCACCCTGCGTGACGTGCTGCGCGAGCGCGGGGCGCTGCAGCCGCGCGCCGCCCTGGACATCCTGGAGCCGGTGCTCGCCGCGCTCGGCGCCGCGCACCGCGCGGGGTTCGTGCACCGGGACATGAAGCCGGAGAACGTACTCATAGGGGACGACGGCCGGGTCAAGGTCGCCGACTTCGGCCTGGTCCGGTCCGTCGACACGGTCACCAACACCACCGGGACCGTCCTGGGCACGGTCTCCTACCTCGCGCCGGAGCAGATCGAGCACGGCACCGCCGACCCCCGCGTCGACGTGTACGCGTGCGGTGTCGTCCTGTACGAGATGCTGACCGGCGAGCGCCCGCACTACGGCGACTCCCCCGCCACCGTCCTCTACAAGCACATCCACGAGGACGTCCCGCCGCCCTCGGCCGTCGTACCGGGCCTGGCGTACGAGCTGGACGAACTGGTCGCCACGGCCACCGCCCGCGCCCCCGAGCTGCGCCCCTACGACGCGGTGGCGCTGCTCGCGCACGCCCGCGAGACACGCGCCGCGCTCCGCCCGGACCAGCTCGACGCGATGCCCCCGCAGGCGCTCACCGCGGACCGGGACATCGCCGAGGACCGTACGAGCGTCATCCCGCGCTCGCTGACCGTGCCGCGCCCGCTGCCGGTCAACGAGGACGACGAACAGCGGGACGTGCACCGCACCAGCGTGCTCGCCTCTCCCCCGCCCCTGCCGCCCCGGCGGCGCACGGGCGGCGGTGGCCGGCGCGGGCCGCTCGCGATCGTCGTGGCGATCCTGCTGGTGCTCGGCGTCGGCGCGGGCGTCTGGTACATCAACTCCGGCCAGTTCACCAAGGTCCCGGCGGTGCTGGCGAAGACGCAGGCCCAGGCGAGCAGGCAGCTGGACGACGCCGGCCTGGACCTCGGGTCGGTCAAGCACGCCTACAGCGACACGGTGAAGCGGGGCACGGTCATCAGCACGGACCCCGTGCCCGGCACCCGGATCCGCGACAACGGCTCGGTGACCCTGACCATCTCCGACGGCCCGGAGATCGTGCCGGTCCCCGCGCTGAAGGGCTATGTCCTCTCCAAGGCGAAGGCCCTGCTGAAGACGGACGGCCTCCAACCGGGCATGGTCACCCGGGAGTTCGACGACGACGTCCCCAAGGGCTTCGTGATCTCCACGGACCCGGCGGAGGGCACCAAGCGGCACGCCGGCTCGGCGATCGCGCTGACCGTCAGCAAGGGCAGTGCGGTCGACGTCCCGGACGTCACCGGCGAGGACCTGGAGGACGCGAAGGCCGACCTGGAGGACGCGGGCCTGAAGGTCAAGGTCGCCGCCGAGCAGGTCAACTCCGAGTACGACAAGGGCCAGGTCGCCGCGCAGACCCCGGAGGCCGACAGTCAGGCCGGCGAGGGCGACACGGTGACACTGACCGTGTCCAAGGGCCCGGAGCAGGTCGAGGTCCCGGACGTCACCGGCGACAGCGTCGACGACGCGAAGCAGGCTCTGGAGGACGCCGGCTTCCAGGTCGACGAGGACCGCGGCCTCCTCGGCCTGTTCGGCGACACCGTCAAGAGCCAGTCCGTGGAGGGCGGGGAGACGGCGCCCAAGGGGTCGACGATCACCATCGAGATCCGCTGACCGTCGCCGGCGGCCCGGTGCGGGACGAGGGCCGCCCGGCTCAGGACGCGGTGCCGGAACGGGTCGTACCGCATGACACCCTTGACGGGTGAAGAGCCCGTTCCCCTCCCGCAACCCCGTCGGCGGTCACGTGCCCGTGGCCGGTGGCCTGAACTCCGTAGGACTGTCCTACGCCCGTGAGTTGAAGGCCGAGACCGTGCAGGTCTTCGTCGCCAACCCGCGGGGCTGGGCCACCCCGGACGGCAATCCGCGCCAGGACGAGGAGTTCCGCGCGGCCTGCGCGGCCGAGTCGATCCCGGCGTACGTCCATGCCCCGTATCTGATCAACTTCGGCTCGCACACCGAGGCCACGGTCGAGAAGTCGGTGGAGTCGCTGCGGCACTCGCTGCGCCGCGGGCGGGAGATCGGGGCACTCGGCGTGGTCGTGCACACGGGCAGCGCGACCGGCGGCCGGGAGCGGTCCGTGGCGCTGCGGCAGGTGCGCGAGCACATGCTGCCGCTGCTCGACGAACTCACCCACGACGACGACCCGTTCCTGCTGCTGGAGTCGACGGCCGGACAGGGTTTCTCGCTGTGCTCGCGGACCTGGGACTTCGGGCCGTACTTCGAGGCGCTGGACGCGCATCCGAAGCTGGGCGTCTGCCTGGACACCTGCCACATCTTCGCGGCCGGCCACGACCTGACCGGCCCGTCCGGCATGCACCAGACCCTCGACCTGCTGGTGGACACCGTCGGCGAGGGCCGGCTCAAGCTCATCCACGCCAACGACTCCAAGGACGTCGTGGGCGCGCACAAGGACCGGCACGAGAACATCGGCTCCGGCCACATCGGCGAGGACCCGTTCCGGGCGCTGATGACCCACCCCGCGACCGAGGGCGTCCCGCTGGTCATCGAGACGCCCGGCGGCAAGGAGGGGCACGCGGCGGACGTGGAGCGGCTGAAGAAACTCCGGGACGCGTAACCGGCGCAGCCTGTCGGGAATACCCCCTGGGGGTATACGGTTCCTGCGT
Source organism: Streptomyces sp. NPDC001002 (assembly GCF_053599215.1). Lineage (NCBI taxonomy): Bacteria > Bacillati > Actinomycetota > Actinomycetes > Kitasatosporales > Streptomycetaceae > Streptomyces > Streptomyces sp. NPDC001002. The sequence goes on from NZ_JBSFLV010000237.1 coordinate 7,742, forward strand.
GAGGCAGGAACCGCTACCTGACATTGGGGGCACCCGTGGATCACGAAGCGCACACACACCACGACGAGCACCACGGCCAGCACCACGGCCATGACCAGCACGAACACGCTCATCAGCACCAGCCGACCGGCGGCGCCAGTTGGCAGACCGCCGTCCAGGCCACCCTCCACTGCCTCACCGGCTGTGCCATCGGCGAGGTGCTCGGCATGGTCATCGGCACGGCCTTCGGCTGGGGCAACCTGCCGACCACCGTCCTCGCGATCGTCCTGGCGTTCTTCTTCGGCTACTCGCTCACCCTGCGCGGAGTGCTGAAGGCGGGCCTCGGCTTCCGGGCCGCGTTCCGGGTGGCGCTGGCCGCGGACACCCTGTCCATCGCCGTGATGGAGCTGATCGACAACGGCGTGATCGTGCTGTGGCCGGACGCGATGGACGCGGAGCTGGCCGACGCGCTGTTCTGGGTCTCGCTGGCGCTGTCCCTGGTGATCGCCTTCGTGGTCACCGTGCCGGTCAACAAGTGGATGATCGGCCGGGGCAAGGGCCACGCGGTGGTGCACCAGTACCACCACTGACGGACGGGGAAGACGCGGGGCGTCAGACCTCCGGGCCGTCCTCCGGCTCCTCCTGGTAGGAGTACCGCTGCTCCCGCCACGGGTCGCCGATGTTGTGGTAGCCCCGCTCCTCCCAGAAGCCCCGGCGGTCGGCGGTCATGTACTCCACCCCGCGGACCCATTTGGGCCCCTTCCATGCGTACAGATGGGGGACGACCAGGCGCAGCGGGAAGCCGTGCTCCGCGGTCAGCAGCTCGCCGTCCTTATGGGTGGCGAAGATCGTGCTCTCGGCGGCGAAGTCCGCGAGGCGGAGGTTGGAGCTGAAGCCGTACTCCGCCCAGACCATCACATGGGTGACCGTCGGCGCGGGCGGGGCGATCTCCAGGATCGCCCGGGCGGGAATGCCGCCCCACTCGGCGCCGAGCATGCTGAACTTCGTGACGCAGTGCAGGTCGCCCACGACGGTGTCGTACGGCAGGGCGGAGAACTCCTCGTGGTTCCAGCAGTGTTTCTCGTTGTCCGCGGTGGCGCCGAAGACCCGGAACTCCCAGCGCTCGGGGCGGAACTTGGGCACGGGCCCGTAGTGGGTGACCGGCCAGCCGCGTTGCAGTCGCTGACCCGGTGGTAGCTCGGAGTGGGCCGCTTCACCGCTTCCCCGCTGCACCGACTGACCCATGCCTCCATCCTGACAGACCGGAGGCGGTGCATCGGACCAGCATCGCCTCAATCCGCCTGAAATCGGACTAAGCATGCCCTTACTTACTAAGTGAAGACTTACTGGACGATCTTCCGTGCGCGGTGCAAGGATGCGGCGCAACCCGCCAGTTCCCCTTGTTTTGGAAGGAGCCTCTGCGATGCAGGGCGACCCCGAGGTCCTCGAGTTCCTGAACGAGCAGCTCACCGGTGAGCTGACCGCGATCAACCAGTACTGGCTGCACTACCGCATCCAGGACAACAACGGCTGGACCAAGCTCGCCAAGTACACGCGTGAAGAATCCATCGACGAGATGAAGCACGCGGACAAGATCACCGAGCGCATCCTGATGCTCGACGGTCTGCCCAACTACCAGCGGCTGTTCCACGTCCGGGTCGGTCAGACGGTCACCGAGATGTTCCAGGCGGACCGGCAGGTGGAGGTCGAGGCGATCGACCGCCTCAAGCGCGGGATCGAGGTGATGCGCACCAAGGGCGACATCACGTCGGCGAACATCTTCGAGGACATCCTGGAGGACGAGGAGCACCACATCGACTACCTCGACACCCAGCTCCAGCTGATCGAGCAGCTCGGTGAGGCGCTCTACATCGCGCAGCAGATCGAGCAGCCCAGCTGAGACCTGTCCGGTCCTGGGACAAGTCCTAGGCGGCGTCTTCCAGTTCGGCCCGCTCGGCCTGCGCGGCCAGTGCCGTGGCGGCCAGTCCGGTGAGCATCGGCTCGACCTGGTCGGCCGGCTCGCGGCGCGGACAGGCGCCCCGGCCCAGCAGTGCCTGGATGCGACGTACGCACGACCCGCAGTCGGTGCCCGCCTTGCAGGCCGACGCTATCTGCCGGGGGGTGCAGGCACCGCCCTCCGCGTGCTTCGCGACCTGCGCCTCGGTCACACCGAAGCAGTTGCAGACGTACACGCGGGTCACCTCCCGGGCGGGGATCGAAATCAGTCGCGCCATCCCGACAATCGGTGAGGCTAACCTAACCTTACCCGCCGCGCAGGAGCCGCAAAAGTGCTGTGGGGCGGGGATCGTATGTGATCCCCGCCC
>NZ_JBSFLV010000238.1:0-9788 GCF_053599215.1 Streptomyces sp. NPDC001002
AATCCAGCCCCTCCGGCGTTTGAGGAGCGGGGTCTGGGGCGGAGCCCCAGAAGGATGGGACGGGTAGGGGCGGCGGGGGCGAAGAAAAGCTAGGTCCTCGTCAGCGACAAGAGCTCCCTCGCCGGCCCCACCGGCAGGTGACCCGTCGGCCACACCGCCCGCAGCGAACGCCCCAACGCCACCCCGTCGACCGGCACCCGCACCAACCTCCGCACGGCCAGCTCCTCCCCCACCGCCAACTCGCTCAACACCGCCGGCCCCGCCCCACTCACCACCGCCGCCTTCACCGCCGTCGTCGAGGACAGCTCGATCAACGGACGGGCCAGACCCCCCAGCGCCGCGTCCAGCACCTGCCGCGTCCCCGACCCCTCCTCCCGGAGGATCAACGGCGTCGCCGCCAACTCCCCCGCCTCCAAAGCCCGTCGACGCCTGGCCCAAGGATGCCCGGGAGCCGTCACCACGATCAGGTGGTCGTGCGCGATGACCGCCGAGTCCAGACCCGCGGGGACACTCACCCCCTCCACGAAGCCAAGGTCCGCCTCCCCCGACAGCACCCGCTCCCCCACCACCGTCGAGTTCCCCGCGAGCAACGACACCGCCGTATCCGGCCGCTGCGCACGCAACGCCAGCAGCCACCCCGGCAGCAAGTACTCCGCGATCGTCATGCTCGCCGCCACCCGCAACCGCGAATCCCGCCGCACCCGCAACGCCTGCGCCCCCGCATCGAAGGCCGCCGCCGCCTCCACCACCCGCCGAGCCCAGTCCGTGACCAACGCCCCCGTGTCCGTCAGACGGGACCCCCGAGGCGAGCGGTCGACCAGTGCCACCCCCAACTGCCGCTCCATGGACCGGATCCGGCTACTGGCCGCCGGCTGCGTGATCCCCATCTCGCGCGCCGCCCCACCAAGACTCCCGAGCCGGGCCACCGCCAGCAACAACTCCAGCGCGCCAAGGTCCGGCACCCGATGCGCGAGCGGCCCGGCGGACGTCACCGTCTCAGCGGTCTCCGCCGTCTCGTCCCTGTCGTCCATGCCCTGGCTCATAACCTCAGCTTATGCCCCCATAGACATGTCCTCCCTGGTACCGGCCCCCGCCCGGCGAGACCGTGGAGGCATGGTCACCGCAGCCCACCCCCTCACGCGTGCCACCGCACGCCCGCCGCGTGCCAGGACCGTCCGTCACCTCGGACCCAACTGGTACGCATCCGTCATGGGCACCGCCATCGTCGCCACCGCGGGCTCGGCCCTGCCGGTCGGCGTCCCCGGCCTGCGCAGCGTCTGCGCGGCCGTCTGGCTCTTCTCGCTCATCCTCCTGCTGGCCCTGCTCGTCGCCCGCGCCCTGCACTGGACCCACCATCCCGACCAGGCCCGCGCCCACCTCCTCGACCCGGCCATGGCGCCCTTCTACGGCTGTCTCGCCATGGCCCTGCTCGCCGTCGGCGGCGGTGCCGTCACCGTCGGGCGGGACTGGATCGGGCTGCACAACGCGGTCGTTCTCGATGCCGTGCTGTTCAGTGCCGGGACGGTCATCGGGCTCGCGTCCGCCGTCGCCGTCCCGTACCTCATGGCCGTACGGCAGAAAGTGGACGCGGCCGACGCCTCGCCCGTGTGGCTGCTGCCGCTCGTGGCGCCGATGGTTTCGGCCGCGCTCGGGCCGCTGCTCGTGCCGCATCTGCCGGCCGGGCAGGCGCGGGAGACCTTGCTGCTGGCGTGTTTGGCCCTGTTCGGGGTCAGTCTTCTGGCCACCCTCATGATGCTGCCGGTGGTATTCGCGCGGCTGATCACCGGTGGGCCGCTGCCGCTCGCGCTGACGCCGACGCTGTTCCTGGTGCTGGGGCCGCTCGGGCAGTCCACCACCGCCGTGGGCAAGTTCGCGGACGTGGCGCCCGGGGTCGTACCGGCCCCGTACAGCGAGGGGTTCGGGGTGTTCGCCGTGTTGTACGGCGTGCCGGTGATGGGGTTCGCGCTGCTCTGGTTCGGGCTCGCGACCGCGCATGTGGTGCGGGCGCGCCGGCACGGGATGCGGTTCGCGATGACGTGGTGGGCCTTCACCTTTCCGGTGGGCACCTGTGTCACGGGGGCCGAAGCACTGGCCAGGCACACGGGGTTGGTCGTATACGACTGGCTGGCGGTCGGTCTCTACGTCGTTCTGGTCGCCGCCTGGGGCACCGCCGCCGTGCACACCGCGCGCGGTCTGGTCAGCGGCGAACTGCTCGCAGGGCCGCGCCCAGCACCTGTGGCGCCTCGGCCAACGACGGCCCGTACCAGGTGAGATGGCGTCCGCTGACGAGCGCGCAGGGCAGGCCGGGGAACGCTTCGGGGCCGTCGTCGGCGGTGAAGCGGTAAGGCTCGTCCGGGAGTACGACCACATCCGGGAGGGCCGCCCTCAACTCCCCTACGGGGATGGTCGGGTAGCGCTCGGGGTGGGTCGCGTAGAGGTGGTCCACGCCCAGACGGGCCAGGACGTCACCGGCGAAGGTGTCGCGGCCCAGCACCATCCAGGGGCGACGCCAGATCGGTACGACGGCCGTGGCGCGGGTCGGCGGTTCGGGGAGGGACGTCCAGGTGGACTCCGCCTCGTCCAGCCAGCTGGGGCGGGACGCGGACCCGCAGGCCGCCAGCACCCGGGCGAGCTCATCGAAGGCCTGCGGGACGTCCCGCACCTCGGTCACCAGGACCTCGACGCCCGCCGCGCGCAGGGCCGCGAGGTCGGGTGCGCGGTTCTCCTCCTCGTTGGCGATCACCAGGTCGGGGCGGAGCGCGAGGACGGCGTCGATCTTCGGGTTCTTGGTGCCGCCGATGCGGGTGACGGCGAGGTCGGCGGGGTGGGTGCACCAGTCCGTCGCCCCGACCAGCGCGCCCGGCACGGAGTGGGCGACGGCCTCCGTGAGCGAGGGGACCAGGGAGACGACGCGGGGCGTCACTGACGCGGCCGGTCCTGGACCGCCTCGATGTGCTCGGCCACCGCGACGACGACCACGCGCGTGTCCGACACGGTCGCCCGCCAGCGGTGGCGCACCCCGCCGGTCAGGTACAGCGTGTCGCCGCGGCCGAGCCGGTACGCGCGGCCCTCGGCCTCGATCTCCACGGCGCCGTCGGCCACGTACATCAACTGGTCGTTGCGGTACTGGAATTCACGGCCCGCGTCGTGGTCACCGGTGAACTCCGTGGCGTGCATCTGGTGGTGACCCCGCACCAGGGAACGCATCCGCGGTTCACCCGCCGAGCCGGCCGGTTCGGCGCGGACCACGTCGACGCTGCACGCCGGGTCGGCGGCGGCGAGGAGTTCGACGGCGGTGGTGCGCAGGGCGTCGGCGACCTTCTCCAGGGACGTGGTGCTGGGCCGCGCGCGGTCGTTCTCGATCTGACTCAGGAAGGGGACGGACAGGCCGCTGCGTTCGGCCACGACGGCGAGGGTGAGTTCCAGCGCGCGACGTCGCCGCCGTACGGCCGCGCCCACTCGCAGGGACTGGCCCTTGTGGTCGTCTTTGTGATCGCCCATCGCTCCGGCTCCCTCCTTCACTCGTCGGTGCTCCTGAAGAGTTCTCTGCACCTTACGCAGGTTCGGCAAACTGTTTCATGCGGCCGTCACATACCCGTAAACACTTCGTGCGGTCAATGCGCCAACTCTCGCCAGTGGCTGAGTTCCCGTGAGCAACACCTACCGCATAGTTCAATGCCCGAAAGGTCCCCCATGTTCCCTCTCCGAGCACGGGAATAGCGCTGTGTGATTGGCCGGATTCTTTTGGTAGCCGTTGGCATATGCCTCCCGGGGACGGCCCGAGGGGCGGGCCCCACCACACGCTGTCAGGACGCGCGGGGAAGCCCACCCCTCGGGGGTGCCGGGGCGACGGCTACTGCGGGGTCATCCGGTCCACCATGTCCGGGTGATCCTTGAGCCAGGCGGCGACCGCCTCCTGCTCGTGACCCTGGCCGTGCTCATTTATCTCGCTCTCCAGGCTGCCCAGTTCGGCCTCAGTCATGTGGAAGTTCTTGATCCACTTGGTGAGCTGGGGGTATTCGCCCGGGAACTTCTCGTTCGAGATGGTACGGATCGTGTTGCCCTCGCCGAAGAGCTTCTTGTCGTCCTTCAGCTTGGTGAGGTCGTACTGGCTGTATGCCCAGTGCGGCGACCACAGAACAACGGCGACGGGCTGCTTCTTGGCGTACGCGCGCTTGAGCTCGGCCAGCATCGCGGGCGTGGAGCCGTCGACGACCTCGTACTCCTTGTCCAGACCGTAGCCCGGCAGCACCTTCGTCTTGAGCAGGTTCATCTCGCCGGTGCCCGGTTCGATGCCGATGATCTTCCCGTCGAAGAGATCGGCCTTGCCCTTGAGGTCCTCGTAGGACTTGATGCCCTTGACGTACGAGGGCACAGCGACTTCCAGGGAGGTCGGCTCGTACCAGGTGCCGAGGTCCTTGAGTCTGTCCTTGCTCTTGTCCCAGTAGTTCTGCTGCGCGTACGGCAGCCAGGCGTCGAAGTTGAGGTCGAGGTCACCTGAGGCGAGCCCGGTGTAGACCGGGCCGACGTCCATCTGCTTGAGGTTGAGCTTGTAGCCGCGCTTCTCCAGAACGTTCTTCCAGAGGTAGGTGACGGCGATGTCCTCGTCCCACGGGAACCAGGCCACGTCGATCGCGCGCTTGGTCTCGGCGGCGGCCTTGGTGTTCTGGACCGGGGCCAGCTTGTCGACGAGGCCGGGCTGGTCCTTCAGCCAGGTGCGCACCGCGTCCTGCTGCTTGCCCTTGCCCGCCTTGTTGATCTCGGCTTCGAGGCTGGTGAGCTGCTTCTCGGTGAGCTTGAAGTCCTTCAGCCACTTCCCGACGGTCGGGTTCTCGTCCGCGAACCCCTTGCGGGAGAGGGTGTGCACCCCGTCGCCCGCGCCCCAGGCACCCTTGGGATCCTTGAGCTTCTTCAGCTTGTAGTCGTTGTACGCCCAGTGCGGCGACCAGAGCGTGACGACGATCGGCTCGTGCTTGCTGTACGCCCGCTTGAGCTCGGCCAGCATGGCGGGCGTAGAGCTGTCGACGACCTTGTACTCCTTGTCGAGGCCGTACTCCTTGAGCACCTTGCTCTTGAGCAGGGCCATCTCACCGGCGCTGGACTCGATCCCGGTGATCTTCCCGCCGAAGGTCGAGGCCTTGCCCTTGAGGTCGGCCAGCGAGTTGATGTCCTTCATGTACGCCGGGACGCTCAGCTCCAGGGAGGTCTGGTCGTACCAGGCCCCGAGGTCGTCGAGCTTGCTGCCGTACTTCTTCCAGTACTGCGCGTGGGTCGTCGGCAGCCAGGAGTCGGTCTCGAAGTCGACGCTGCCCTGCGCGAGGGAGGTGTAGAGCGGCCCCGCGTCGAACTGCTTGGCGTCGACCTGGTAGCCGCGCTGCTCCAGGATCTCCTTCCACAGGAAGGTGGAGGCGACGCCCTCGTCCCAGGGGATGTAGCCGATGCTGAGCTTCTTGCCCTGGCCGACATCGTTGCCGTCGGCGACCGTGGTGCCGTCCGACTTGCCGCCGAAGATTCCCATGCCGCCCGCCACCAGGGCGAGGACGACGACACCGACCATGGCGATCTGGGGGCTCGGCCGGTACGACCAGATCTTCAGGCCGCTCTGGGCGGCCCGTGCCTTTGCGGCGGCACGGCGGCCGAGCGGCGAGACCTGCGTGCCCAGGGCGCTGGTCATCCGGTCCAGGTAGATCGCGAGGATCACGATGGCGACGCCCGCCTCGGAGCCGAGGCCGACGTTGAGCTGGCCGATGGCCTCGTTGACGTCGCCGCCGAGGCCGCCGGTGCCGACCATGCCGGCGATCGCGGCCATGGACAGGCCGAGCATGATGACCTGGTTGACGCCGGCCATCACGGTCGGCAGCGCGAGCGGCAACTGGACGCGCAGGAGCGTGTCGCGGGGCGTGGTGCCGAACGCGTCTGCGGCCTCGACCAGTTCCTTGTCGACCTGCCGGATGCCCAGCTCGGTCATGCGCACACCGGGGGCGAGCGCGAAGATCAGGGTCGCGACGATGCCCGCGGAGGCGCCGGTGCCGAAGAACAGGATCGCCGGGATGAGGTAGATCATCGCGGGCAGCGTCTGCATGAAGTCCAGGACGGGCCGGACGATTCCGCTGACCCGGTTGGAGCGCGCGGCCCAGATGCCGACCGGCACGGAGATCACCAGAGCGATGATCGTGGCGACCAGGACGAGGGAGAGGGTCACCATCGCGTCGTCCCACAGTTCGAGGGAGTCGATGAAGGCGAATCCCACGAAGGTGAGCAGACCGGCGGTCGTGCCGCGCAGCCAGAACGCGAGCACGGCGAAGATGCCTGCCAGCAGCAGGGGTTGAGGCGCCTGCAGGACGGCGTTGATGCCGTCGTAAGTGCCCGTGAAGACGGTCTTGAGGAAGTCGAAGAGCCAGGAGACGTGGTTGAGCAGCCAGTCGACCGCGTCGTTGACCCAGTCGCCGAGGGGGATCCTAGGCACGGGCCACCTCCTCGTTGCCGAGGAAGCCGACCAGGCGCGACTGCCGGACCACTCCGACGAGATGGCGCTCGGCGTCCACGACGGCCACCGGATGCGTCAACACGGCGCTGAGCGCGCAGAGTTCGGTGAAGGGCGTGTCGGGCGTCACGGTCCGGCACTCGCTCTCGGTCGCACAGCCGCAGTCGGCCTCGTCGCCGCGCACGTCCGTGTCCATCACGGCCGATGCGGTGAGCACGCGGGAGCGGTCGACGTCCTTGGTGAAGGAGGCGACGTAGTCGTCCGCGGGCCGGACGAGGATGTCCTCCGCGGTGCCGGTCTGGACGATGCGTCCGTCGCGCATCACGGCGATACGGTCGCCCAGCCGCATGGCCTCGTTGAGGTCGTGCGTGATGAAGACGATCGTCTTCTTCAACGACTGCTGGAGCTGGAGCAGTTGGTCCTGCATGTCCCGGCGGATCAGCGGGTCGAGCGCGCTGAACGACTCGTCCATCAGCAGCAGATCGGCGTCGGTGGCGAGCGCGCGGGCCAGACCGACACGCTGCTGCATGCCGCCGGACAGCTCGTCGGGCCAGGACTTCTCCCAGCCGGCCAGCCCGCACAGGGCGAGCGCCTCGCCGGCGCGACGCTCGCGCTCGGCGCGGGGCACGCCCTGCACGGCCAGACCGTACGCGGCGTTCTCGACGACGCTGCGGTGCGGGAAGAGCGCGAAGTGCTGGAAGACCATGCTGATCTTCCGGGCCCGGACGGCGCGCAGGTCGCGGTCGGAGAGTCCGGTCAGGTCCTGTCCGTCGAAGCGGACATGGCCGGCGGTCGGCTCCAGGAGGCCGTTGAGCATCCTGAGCAGGGTGGACTTGCCGGATCCGGACAGACCCATCACGACGAAGATCTGGCCGGGTTCCACCGTGAAGGAGGCGTCGATGACGGCGGCGGTGGTGCCCTCCGCGCGCAGTTCCTCCCGGTCGGCTCCGTCCTCAAGCCGCCGTAGCGCCTCGTCGGGTCGTCTGCCGAACACCTTGTAGAGATGCTCTGCCTCAAGCGTGGCTGACACGCGTACCTCTCGTCTCTCGGGGCAAGGGAACAGGAGACGACGGGCCGCAAACAGTCGTATGTGCAATTGGCATCGCTCCGAGGCGGCGCCTGCCCTGGTCGGGGCGGGTCAAACGCTTCAGTGGGCCAGTTCACAACTCGTTTACAACTGCCATGCGGGTCCCGGTGACGGGTGAGTGTCGGTGCCGTGCGGCATGATGCGAGGCGTGACCGGACGACTGATGCTCCTCGACACCGCCTCCCTCTACTTCCGCGCCTACTTCGGCGTCCCGGAGTCCGTGAAGGCCCCGGACGGCACGCCGGTGAACGCCGTGCGCGGGCTCCTCGAATTCATCGACCGCCTGGTCAAGGACCACCGTCCCGATCAGCTCGTGGCGTGCATGGACGCGGACTGGCGCCCGCAGTGGCGGGTCGACCTCATCCCCTCCTACAAGGCGCACCGGGTCGCCGAGGAGGTCGAGGCGGGACCGGACGCGGAGGAGATCCCCGACACGCTCTCGCCGCAGGTCCCGATCATCGAGGACGTCCTGGACGCGCTCGGCATCGCACGCGTGGGCGTCGCCCGCTACGAGGCGGACGACGTGATCGGCACGTTCACCGCGCTCGCGAAGGGCCCGGTCGACATCGTCACCGGCGACCGCGACCTCTATCAACTGGTCGACGACGAGCGGGGGGTGCGCGTGCTGTACCCCCTCAAGGGCGTCGGCATGCTCCAGCTCACCGACGAGGCGTGGCTGCGCGAGAAGTACGGCGTCGACGGCCGTGGGTACGCGGATCTGGCGACCCTGCGCGGCGACCCGAGCGACGGTCTGCCGGGCGTACCGGGCATCGGCGAGAAGACGGCCGCGAAGCTGCTCGCCGAGTTCGGTGACCTGGCCGGGATCATGGCCGCGGTGGACGACCCGAAGGCGAAGCTCACGCCGTCGCAGCGCAAGCGCCTGGACGAGTCGCGCCCGTACGTGGCGGTGGCCCCGACGGTGGTCAAGGTCGCCGACGACGTGCCGCTTCCCGAGGTCGACACGGCACTGCCGCACAGCCCGCGCGACCCGGCGGCACTGGACGAGCTGGCGGCGCGCTGGGGGCTCGGCGGCTCGCTGCACCGGCTGCTCGTCACCCTCGGGGCCTGACCGCTCGCCGCTCTGGGAGCATGATCGGGACGGGTGGTGACGTAAGCCTGGTTCTCATATCAGCAACTCACCCTCTCATTTCGAGAGAGTAAAGCTCTGCGTGTCGGTCTCAGTAACCTCTCATGCGGGGGGTGTTAAGTAGGGGAGAGATGCTAACTTAGGTTTACCTAAGCAAGGGAACAGGGAGGCCGCCATGGCAGAACGCCCGGCTCGGAAGCCGCGGAAGCCCCACACCGCGCAGGTCGTCCGCACCGAACGGCTCACCCCGCACATGCAGCGCGTGGTGCTCGGCGGCGAGGAACTGGCCGTGTTCGCGGCCGACACCTGCACCGACCATTACGTGAAGCTCCTGTTCCCGACCGGTGGCGCAACTTATCCCGAGCCCTTCGACCTTGAGCGGATCCGCGCGGAGTTCCCCCGCGAGCAGTGGCCGGTGACCCGGACCTACACCGTCCGCGCCTGGGACCCCGAACACCTTGAGCTGACCCTGGACTTCGTGGTGCACGGCGACGAGGGCCTGGCCGGCCCGTGGGCGGCGAACGTCCAACCGGGCGAGAAGGTGCGCTTCATGGGCCCCGGCGGCGCCTACGCGCCCAATCCGGAGGCCGATTGGCATCTGCTCGTCGGTGACGAGAGCGCGTTGCCCGCGATCGCCCGCTCCCTGGAGGCGCTGCCCGCGGGTGCGGTCGCCCACGCCTTCATCGAGATCTCCGGCCCCGAGGAGGAGCAGAAGATCGACTCCGACGTGGAGGTCGTCTGGCTGCACCGCGGCGACCGGCCGATCGGCGAGCCCCTTCTTGAGGCGGTACGGGCGCTGACGTTCCCGGAGGGCCGGGTGCACGCCTTCGTCCACGGCGAGGCGCACTTCGTCAAGGAGCTGCGCCAGTTGCTCCGCGTCGACCTGGGTGTCGCCCGCGAGGACCTGTCGATCTCCGGCTACTGGCGGCTCGGCCACAACGAGGACGGCTGGCAGGCCTCCAAGCGGGAGTGGAACGCGCGCATCGAGGCGGAGCAGGAGGGCTCGGAGAGCTCGGCTGCGTGAGGCATGTGAAGCGGCGGCACCTCTCGGGGTGCCCCGGCGGTGACCTCGGTGTCCAGTCCGAACTCGGCCCGTCCGCCCTCGTATTGCTGTTCCGGAGGTCGTGGAC
>NZ_JBSFLV010000239.1:0-9649 GCF_053599215.1 Streptomyces sp. NPDC001002
ACCTCGCCGTGCACGTTGGTGAGGGTGACCGCGGCCTCCCGTACGGGTGTGCCGTCGGCGGTGACCACGCTGCCCGCGAGACGTTCGGCCGGCAGACGCGGGCGGCGGGCGCGCCGAGCGGGTCCGCGGTGGGCCGGGGCCACAGCAGGGAGATGGCGAGCATGGCGGCCACCGCGGCCAGGCCCGCACCGGCGAGCCGGTCGGGCAGCTCCGAGAGCGGCGCGGGCGAGGCCACCGGCAGCACGAAGGCCAGTAGCAGCGCCGTCGAGGCGCCCGCGAGGACCGAGCTGACCACACCCGAGAACAGCACGAGAAAGCCGACCACGACCGTGACGAGCACGGCGAGCCAGGTCTCCCTGGCCACCAGCGTGCCCACGCAGATCAGCGCCGCCCAGGCCACCGCCAGACCCACATGCGCCCGCAGCCGCTGCGACATCGGCCCGGTGAACTCCACCAGCAGCAGCATCGAGAAGGAGCCGAACGCGGCGAAGGTGGCGATCGTCGGCGAGTCCAGCACCTGACTGCACAGCGCGAACAGGCCGGGCATCACCAGCGCCGTGCGCCCGGCCCGACGGGTCGCCACCAGCCCCGGATCGTGGTCCCGCAACCAGGTCAGGACACGGCGGCCAGATACGTGCATACGCCCGCACACCTCCTGTCGGCGGATCACCCGCGTATCGAGTATGTGCGCACCGATGAATTCGTGGGACCCGGGAGCCCCAACCGTCTCTTCGTCCGCCGCCCTGTCAATGAATCCGTTTCCCGGCCCACCGGGCCATGCTTGCCGGACCGACAGGTGACGGACCGACGCAGGAGGAGCAGTGCCGACGCAGCCCGACGACACCCCCGACCCCCGACGCTGGAAAGCACTGTGGGTCACCCTGGTGGCCGGGTTCATGAGCCTCCTGGACGTCACGATCGTCGCGGTCGCGCTGCCCTCCATGCAGCGGGACCTGCACACCACGGCACCGGCCATCCAATGGGTGGTGTCCGGCTACGCCCTCGCCTTCGCCCTGGTCCTGGTCACCGCCGGGCGTATCGGGGACGCGATCGGCAGACGCCGGATCTTCCTGCTGGCACTCGCCGCCTTCGTGCTGTGCAGCGCCGCCGCGGGCGCGGCACCGAACATCACGCTCCTCGTCGTGGCCCGGATCGCCCAGGGGGCCGCCGCGGGCTGCCTCGCCCCGCAGAACTCCGCCCTCATCCAGCAGATGTTCCGCGGCGCCGAACGCGGGCGCGCCTTCGGCATGTTCGGCGCGACCGTGGGCATCTCCAGCGCCGTGGGCCCGGTCGTCGGCGGCCTCATCCTCACCCTGGCCGACGGCCCCGACGGCTGGCGCTGGATCTTCTACGTCAATGTGCCGGTCGGCGTGCTCGCCCTGGTGCTCGGCATGCGCCTGATCCCCGTCACCGCCCCCGGCCGCCGCGAACGCCTCGACCTGGGCGGCGTCGCCCTGCTCGGCTGCGGAGTCCTGGCGCTGATGCTGCCGCTGGTGCTGGCCGAGTCGGGTGGCGTACGACGGCTGTGGTGGCTGTTCCTCGTGGGCGTGGTGTGCCTGGTCGGGTTCGTCCGATGGGAGCGACGCGTCGTCGCCCGGGAGGGCCAACCGCTGCTGGATCTGCGCCTGGTGACCGAGACCCGCGGCTACGCCGTCGGCGCCACCATCGCCACCCTGTATTTCGTGGGCTTCAGCGGTGTGTGGCTGGTGTTCGCCCTGTTCTTCCAGGACGGCCTCGGCTACTCGCCGCTGCGCTCGGGGCTCACGGTCACGCCGTTCGCCATCGGCTCGGCCGCGGCCGCCGCGCTCGCGGGACGGTCGGTGGACCGGTTCGGCAGGCTGCTGACCGTCTGCGGCCTGGCAGGCGTCGCCCTCGGCCTCGGTGGAACCGCGCTCATCCTGTGGCTCGCCCCCGCCGACAGCGCGGGCTGGCTGGCCGCCCCCGCGCTCTTCATCGGCGGCCTCGGCAGCGGCTGTGTCATCTCCCCCAACGTCACCATGACCCTGCGGGACGTCCCGGTCCGGATGGCCGGAGCGGCCGGCGGAGCCCTCCAGACCGGCCAGCGCCTGGGCGGATCCATCGGCACGGCCGCCCTGCCCGGTCTCTTCTACGTCGTTCTCGGCACCGGCCGGCGTGACTACCCCTTCGCCGTGGCGACCGCAGTTGGCCTCGGCGTCCTGCCCGTCCTGTGCGCGCTGGCCCTCGCGATCGACGACTGGCGCCGCGACCGCCGAGCCGCCAAGAGCCCCTGCCCGCCCGAGGTCTCGCACAGCCACCTGCACGCCGGCCAGGGCTGATCGGGTCGACGGTCCGCCGGCCGTCGCGCGCGGGCGGGTCGTGCGCTCAACGGGAGGCGTACGGATCCGCGTTGCGGCCCTGCTGCTGCGGCGCGAACAGGTCGTCCCCGTCGGACTGTGCGTACCCCACCCGGTCCGGATCCGTGCCTGCGACCATCATGTCCGGGTCGAACATCACGATCACGGCGGCGACCAGCAGCACGGCGAGCGGACCCGCCAGCATCAGCAGCAGGAACGCCATCAGGCTGGTGGAGGACTGTCCGGCGCCGCCCGAGCCGTCCAGCGTCACGGAGACCGCGGCCATGCCCGTGTAGTGCATGCCGGTGACGGCCACTCCCATGACCAGGCTCGCGCCGAGGCTGGACCACAACTTCTGGATCGAGACCGCCGCCCACAGCGCAGCCGTCGCGGCGACGACGGCGATCACGACGGACAGCACCACGGTCTTCGTGTCGTAGTGGACCGTGCCGTTGGTGTGGACGGCTGCCATGCCGAGGTAGTGCATGGCGGCCACGCCGAGTCCGGTGATGGTTCCGGCCACGCCCAGGTTCAGTGGCGAACCGCCCCGGTAGCCGACGAGGAAGACGCCGACGGCGACGACGGCGATCGCGACGATCAGGCTGAGGAGAGTCAGTCCGGTGTCGTAGTTGACCAGCGAGCCGTCGACGCTGAAGCCGATCATGGCGATGAAGTGCATGGTCCAGATACCGCAGCCGATGGACACGGAACCCAGCGTCAGCCAGCCCGCTCTGCGGTGGGCGCGACGCAACGAGCGTGTGGTGCAGCGCAGTCCGAGCGCCGCTCCGAGACAGGCCATGAGATAGGCCGCGACCAGAGTCACGGCACCGTAGTGGAAGTTGGAGATGGTGGCGTTCACCAAAGGTCCCCCCTTTGAGTTGGCACGAGTCAATCGTGACTCAAACACAACTCCTTCACTTTTTCGCCACATGCAGGTGACTGTTGGCTGAATCGATACTTCTTGACGGCGATTCAGGAGAAGTCGTTCCAGGAGAAGCCGGTTCAGGAGACGTCGGCGACCGAGAAGACCCCCGGTCCGGTCACCCCGTACAGCACCCCGCCCACCAGATACGGCGGTGTCCCGCTGGGGGAGAGTTCCTCGAAGGAGCGGCCCGAGGTGTCGAAGGACGGGGCGGTGCGGCCGATCTCCTTGCCGGTGCGCGGGTCGAGCGCGAGGACGCTGGTGTCCGGCATGGTGACGTACAACCGCCCGTCCTGGACGGCCGGTTCGCTGAAGACGCGCAGCTCGCGCGAGCTGGTCCACAGCGGCTTGCCGTGGGTCAGGTCGAGGGCGAGCAGCGTCTCGTTGCCGTAGTCGAAGATGTACATCGTGTCGCCGGCCACGAGCGGCGGCGCCTCCGGTTCGACGCTCCAGGGGAAGTCGATCCGACGGGTCTTCCCGCTGGAGAGGTCCTGGATGAAGAAGGCCGCGGAGACGCCGGTGTCGTTCTCCCAGCGCGCGTAGTACGCCTTCGCGTCATGGACCGTGGCCAGCCACAGGTCGCCCTTGGGCGCGTCCACGCTGCCCAGCGTCCGGCCCGTGCGCGCGTCGAGACGGGCGATGCCGCCGGAACCGCCGCGCAGGTCGGCGTAGAGCATGCCCTTGGGGCCCTCGTAGAAGGGGCCTGCCGAGGACGACTTGAGCGTGCGCCGCCACAACTCCTCGCCCGTGCGCGGCTCGTAGGCCGCATAGCGCGCGGTCTCGGCGGGCCCGAGCGGGTCGAGACGTACGAGCAGCACATCGCCCAGGGGCTTGTACTGACCGAGAGGCCCGTCCAGATGCCACAGCCGCTTCCCGGTCCTGCCGTCGAAGGCGTCCAGGCCCTCGGAGCGGTCCGCGCTGTTGACGAACACCACACCGTCGTGAATCTCCGGCGAGTTGATCGAGAAGCTGCTGACCTGCTTCTTGCTCATCGGCTTTGACCAGTCCGTGCGGCCCGTCGCGGGGTTCAGCCGCATCAACGCGATCTGCTCCGAGGAGCAGAAGACGCCGAGGGCGTTCGGTGTGCAGGACGGTTTCATGGCCATGGGGGAGTTCTTGTCGGGCTCCAGGGCGTTGTGCCACGGCTTCCAGCCCGCCGGAGTCGAGGAGGAGGACGAGGAGGTCGCCGGCGCGTCCTTCGCGTCGGGTTCGTCGCTCGCCCCGGCAGGCATCAGGGTCACCACCGCGGTGCCTACGACGCCGAGGAGCGCGGCACCGGCGAGGGCCGTCCACAGCTTCTTGCGGCGCCCGTTCTTCGCGTCCTTCGCGGGCGGGAGCATCGCTGTGTCGGTGGCGTCGGTCACCGGGAGCCGGGCCGGTACGTCGCCGGGTTCCTCCTCGGGCTGCTCCTCCGGCACCTCGGCGAGGGTCTCCAGCACCTCGCCCGAAGTGGGGCGCCCGGCCGGGTCCTTCGTCAGACACAGGGACACCAACGCGCGGAGCGGGCCCGGGAGTTGGCCGAGTTCGGGTTCGCTGTGCACGGTGTTGTACGCGGCGAGGTAGGCGTTGTCCGCCTCGAAGGGACTGCGCCCGGTGGCCGCGTAGACGAGGACCGCGCCCAGCGAGAAGACGTCCACGGCCGGGCCGACCTCGCGTGGCCGGCTGAACTGCTCCGGTGCCATGAACGGCGGCGAGCCCATCACGATGCCGGTCTGGGTACGGACGTCGCTGGTGGCCGCGCGCGAGATGCCGAAGTCGATGACACGGACCGCCCCGTCGTCGCCCTCGCCCTCCAGCAGCAGCACGTTGCTCGGCTTGAGGTCCCGGTGTACGACCCCCGCGCGGTGGATCTCCCGCAGTGCCTCGGCGAGTTCGGTGCCGAGGCGGCGCAGCGAGGGCCAGTCCAGCGGGCCCGACTCGTCGACCCGTTCGGAGAGGGTGCGGCCCGGGACGAACGCGGTGGCCATCCACGGCCGTTCGGCGTCCGGGTCGGCGTCCACGACCGGGGCGGTGAACGCGCCGCTGACCCGCCGGGCCGCCACGACCTCCTGCCGGAACCTGGCCCGGAACTCGGGGTCGTCGGCGTACTTCGTGTGCACGACCTTGACGGCCACGGCCCGTCCCGACACCGAGCGGCCCAGGTAGACCACGCCCATGCCGCCGGTCCCGATCCGCGCTTCGAGCCGGTATCCGCCGACCGACCGTGGATCGTCCTCGCGCAGGGTCACCTGTCTCCTTCACCGGGTCTGGCCTGGACGGATCCGTTCGGAGCGCTGTCGCTATGGCATGGACAGCACACTCTACCGATCGGTCCGGGGGCCTGTTCCGGCGTGGCGCAGGCAGACCGGGTCAGTGCCGGGCGAACTGGACCCCGGTCGCCTGGACGACATCGGGCCGTACCGCGAGGGCACCGACGGTCAGCCGTTCGCCGTAGATGTCGGTGATCCGCAGGGCGCCGCCGCAGCCGCTGCCGTTCTCGGAGAGGAAGTAGTTGTAGTCGGTGCGTTCCAGCTGACGCCAGGTGCCACCGGCCTGAACCTCCAGGCGGGCCACGGGGTTCCGGTGGCCGATGGGCTGGACGGCGCACCAGTACTGGCTGGAGCCGGTCTTGTACCGGACGGAGACCGTGTCGCTCGTCGCGGGGCTCAACAGGCTCCAGGTGATCGATATCCGGCCCTTGGAGAGCGCGGCGAGCTTGCCGAACGCCTGCCGGCTGAGGTCGATCTGCCCCGGCGCGCACTCGGGGCATTCATTGTTGATCCGTACGGTCACGGAGGCGCCCCCCGACTGCACCCGCACGTACGCCCCGCAGGCCTTGGCCGTCTCGTAGTCGGTGTGGTTCATCGCGGCGGTCATGGTGTCGCTGCTCGGGCCGTACGAGCAGGAACCGTCCCCGTTGCCGATGTCGTAGTTGGTGGCGAGCCCCCGGTAGGTGACACCGGGCCGGATCCGCCCAGCAGCGGGCGCCGCGGCCGGAGCCGCCTGTGCCGTGGGGGTGGCCGACGGTTTCCGTGGGGCCTTGGTGGTCGCGGGCGGGGACGACACGGGAGAGGAACTGGCCTTCTTGCTCGGGGACGCGGAGGACGAGGCCGGCTTCGGCTCGGCGGACGCCGTCGGCGAGGTCGTCGTGCGCGTGCTCGCGGCGGGCGCCGCAGCGACCTGCCCTGAACTCGGCGCCCCGTCGCTGCGGAAGGCCATGACCAGGGACACGACCAGCGCGACGGCCGCCACGGCGACGGCCGAGACGAGCACCGTGCGCCGACTGCCGCCGGGACGGCGGTGCGAGGAAGGTGTCACGACTGCATCCTTACGTGGTGCGGGAGCCCGGCGGGCCGGAACGGACCATCCCTGACAGGAGATACCGACCACAGGTCGCCGCCGGGCCGGAAAAGGTTGCCGTGATCTCAGGGGAACTTCGACTTGGGCTTGGGCGGACCCACCCGCACCGGATCCCCCTTACCTCCGAGGTAATCGATCGCACCGCCCGGCCATGTCACGATCGGCGGCATACACCACCCGGCCGACCTGGAGGACGACATGACCGCCTACGCCATAGCCCACCTGCAGGAAGCCGCCCCGAACCTGGAGATCGCCGAGTACATCGAACGCATCCCCGCCACCTTCGAGCCCTACGGCGGCCGCTTCCTGGTGCACGCGGCCAAACACGAAGTGGTGGAAGGCGGTTGGCCCGGCCACGTCGTCGTGATCGCCTTCCCCGGGATGGCCGAGGCACGGGCCTGGTGGGACTCACCGGAGTACCAGGAGATCGCACCCCTGCGGGCACGTCACATCGAGAGCGACATCGTGCTGGTCCCGGGAGTTCCGGAGGGCTATGACCCTGCGGGGACGGCGAAGGCGATGCGGGAGGGGCTGTCCGGCGAGTAGTCCCCAAGCGGTCCGGCAGTCGAACGCCAGGCTGCCGGCGCATAGCGGAACGAAACCCCCCGATTCACAGGACACGCACAACTCCCGTGCGGGGCTTTAGAGTTCAAGCGCTACGCTCACCGTCATCGAGTGGCCAACGGCGGCCCCTCCGCCACGGGCACTCGTTTCCCCCCACCTCCAGGCGCAGGAGACTCGGTGTGCATCACGGCGACGTAGTAGTGATAGGCGGCGGCTATGCGGGCGTCCGGCTGGCGAGACGGCTGGACGGCGCGGCCAGGGTCACGCTGGTGGACCGCAAGGAGATGTTCTTCCACCGCATCGCCTCCCTGCGGGCAGGCGTGCGCCCCGAGTGGACGGCGACCCCCTTCATCCCCTACGACCGGCTGCTGCGCAACGGCCGGCTGGCCGTCGGCAAGGCGGTCCGCGTGGACACCGCCGAACGGCAGGTGGTGCTCGGCACGGGGGAGCGGCTCCCGTACGACGTGGTCGTGATCGCCACCGGCGCCGACTACCCGGAACCGGCCCGCTTCACCGGCTCCACCAGCGAGGAGGCGAGCAAGGCCTTCGCGGAGCACCAGCGGAGCATCTCCCTCGCCGACCACATCCTCGTCGTGGGCGGCGGACCCTCCGGCGTCGAACTCAGCGCCGAGATCCGACTGGCCCGACCCGACGCCCGCGTCACGCTCGCCCACTCCGGCCCGGGGCTGCTCCACTCCACCATCGGCGCCCGTGCGGGCAACAAGGCACGGACCTGGCTGGAGAACCACGACGTGGAGGTGCGCCTCGACGCGTTCATGTCCCCCGGCACCGAATTCGGCACCTACCGCGACGCGTACGGCAACGTCATGACCGCGGACCTCTCCTTCTGGGCCACGGGCACCACCCCCAACACCCTCTGGCTGCGGCTCGCCGGGCACGGCGACTGGCTCAACCCGGCCGGACACGTACGCGTCGACCGGACGCTGCGGGTCGCGGGCCATCCGGACGTGTTCGCCGTCGGCGACGTGAACGACGCCACCGAACTCAAGATCACCCCGGCCGCGCTCGCCCAGGCGGACCTCGCCGCCTGGAACATCCGCGGCTACCTGAACAACCCCGGCAAGCACCGCAAGGGCCTGCGCCTGTACCGGCCGATCCACCGCACCCCGTTCATCGTGCCGTTCGGCCCGGCCGACGGAGTGACCGTGCTGCCCGTACCGGGCGGCGAGACCGCGATCCTCGGCGGCCGCACCACCACCCTCGCCAAGGCGAAGACCCTCATGACCCCTTATATGAGGCGCCAGTTGGGGTACTCCTAGCCCGAATGCCCCGCCCTCCCGATCGTCTCGGTCTCCAGGGGGCCTTGCCCCTTCGGGTGAAGAACCCGCGATGGCCGTGAACAGCGTTGATGCAGGGGCGGCCGGTGCGCCAGGGTGTTGCCATGGACCGCGACTGGAGCACCTCCTTCCGTCCGACCCGCCGTCAACTCCTCGCCGCCGCGAGCGCCGTGCCCCTCGTGGGCGCGACGGCGGTGACGGCAAGACCCGCCACCGGCACCCCGTCCCTCTCCTTCACCGGAGCCACCAACGGCTCGGCCACCCTCGCACCCTCCGGCGACCGCCTGATCGCCGAAGTACAGGGCGTCCTGTGGTCACTGCCCCGCGCGGGCGGTACGGCCCACCCGCTGACCCCCGCCGACCTGGAACCCAACCGCCCCACCCACGCTCCGGACGGCGCGCTCATCGCCTTCTGCGCCTACCGGGGCGGCGGATTCCACCTCTGGACCGTCCGCCCCGACGGCTCCGACCTGCGCCGGCGCACCGACGGCCCGTGGGACGACCGCGGCCCGGCCTGGTCACCCGACGGCACCCGACTCGCCTTCGCCTCCGAGCGCGGCGGCGACCCCGTCGACGGCAGCCCGTACCGCATCCACGTCCTCGACCTGCGCACCGGTGCGATCACCCGGGTCACCGGAGTACCCGGCCAGCAGGGCCCGCTCCAGGACGCCCCGTGGGAGGACTTCGACCCCACCTGGTCACCGGACGGCACCCGCATCCAGTTCGTCCGCGCCAAGGTCGTCACCACCGCGCTGGGCCCGGCCCTGGAAGCCCGTACGATCGCCGCCGTCCCCGCCGACGGCACCGGCCCGGTCGCCGTGCGCCACACCGAGACCGCGGCCGCGCAGGTCATGACCCCCGCCCTCGCCGCCGACGGCCGCCTCGCCCACCTGCGCACCACGGCCGCCCCGAACGCCTCCTGCACCCTCGTCGTCGACGGCAGCCCCGTCCCAGTCACCGGCGACATCGCCCCGGTACCCCCACGCTGGACGCCGACCGGAGAACTGCTCCTGACCGTCGACGGCACCTTCACCCTCGTACGCCCGGACAGTCCCGCACGTCCCGAGACCGTCCCCTTCAAGGGTCAACTCCCCGTGCGGCGGCCGAAGTACAGGACGAAGGCGTACGACCTGGGGGAGGCCCGCACTCGACCGGTCCGCGCCCTTCATCTCCCCGCCCTGTCGCCCGACGGCCGCCAGATCGCCTTCGCG
>NZ_JBSFLV010000240.1:0-9560 GCF_053599215.1 Streptomyces sp. NPDC001002
CGATCCCCCAGCTCCAGTCCGGCGAGCGGTTGGTCGCGGTCGATTCGGGCGGCGTAGACGGCGAACATGGCCTCGACGATAGGCTCCGCCGGTTGCGCGGGGGAACCGGCCGGCTCTGTGACACACGCCCTCTTGCGATGAACGCCGACCAGCGCTTCTCGGCCCGGCCGCGCTCAGGGGCCTTCTGCCCGCACGCCGACCGGCGCTTCCTTCTCCACCGGCCTGGCTCTGGCACTTTTCAGCCCGTCCGGCGTTTGAGGACGAGGCCGCAGGCCGATGGGGGTCTGGGGGCGCAGCCCCCAGGACGCGCACCCCCACCGGCCCGCACAAGCGAACCGTCAGCGACGGGCAACGCCCTCGGCCCGGGCAGCCGCAGCCACCGCCGACGTAACCGCCGGGGCAACCCGCTCATCGAACGGCGACGGGATCACGTAATCCGCAGCGAGGTCATCCCCCACAACACCGGCCAGGGCCTCCGCCGCCGCGATCTTCATCCCCTCCGTGATCCGAGAGGCCCGCACCTGCAGCGCGCCCGCGAAGATGCCCGGGAACGCCAGCACGTTGTTGATCTGGTTCGGGAAGTCGGACCGACCCGTCGCCACGACCGCCGCGTACTTGTGCGCGACATCGGGGTGCACCTCGGGGTCCGGGTTGGCCATGGCGAACACGAACGCGCCCTCGGCCATGGAGGCGACCGCCGCCTCCGCGACCGTACCGCCGCTGACGCCGATGAAGACGTCGGCGCCGGACAGGGCGTCCTCCAGGGAGCCCGTCAGGCCCGCCTTGTTGGTGAAGCCGGCCACCTCGCGCTTGACGGAGGTCAGGTCGTCCCGGTCGGCCGAGACGACGCCCTTGCGGTCGGCGACCGCGACGTCGCCGATGCCGGCCTCGACCAGCATCCTGGCGATGGCGACCCCGGCCGCGCCGGCGCCCGAGATGACGGCCCGCAGATCCGCGATGGACCGCCCGCTCAGCCGCGCAGCGTTGCGCAGGGCGGCCAGCGTGACGACCGCCGTGCCGTGCTGGTCGTCGTGGAAGACCGGGATGTCGACCCGCTCCTGGAGCTTGCGCTCGATCTCGAAGCACCGCGGCGCCGAGATGTCCTCCAGGTTGATGCCACCGAAGGACGGGGCGAGGCGCACCACGGTCTCGACGATCTCGTCGACGTCGGTGCAGGCCAGCGCGATCGGCACCGCGTCGACGCCGCCGAACTGCTTGAACAGGATGGCCTTGCCCTCCATCACCGGGAGGGAGGCCTCCGGGCCGATGTCGCCGAGGCCGAGCACCGCCGTACCGTCGGTGACCACGGCCACCACGGACGACTTCCAGGTGTAGTCGTTGACCAGGTCCGGCTGCTCGGCGATGGCGGTGCACACGCGCGCGACGCCGGGCGTGTACGCCAGGGACAGGTCGTCCTTGTCACGGAGCGGCACGGTGGCCTGCACGGCCATCTTGCCGCCGCGGTGGAGCGCGAACGCCGGGTCGAAGGAATCGAGGGGCTCGGCCCCACCGTCCTGGTCGCTATGTCCCGGCTTGTTGTCGCTGCGAGGATTGACGATCTCCGCTGCCACTTTGTTTTACCCCTTAAGTGTTCAATGGTTGAGGGTGGGCCACTTCGGGTGAGAAGTGGGCGGGACCGCGCATGCCCGCTCGATTGATGCGTACGGGTCATACGCGACGGGCGCGTCGCACACGCGCCCGGGGCCCCGGATGAGGGGTGTAGAGCACCTTCTTACCGGACGCCCCGCGCCGAGGACGAGTCCATTCGGCGCAAGGTCACATCGCGGGTTGAGAAGGTCACATCTCGATGACAAGAATCGTCATGAAATAAGGGGACACGTCCTTGACAAGCCTCTGACCGGCGCCGAAACAGTGATCAACGCCTCGGGGCACCGGTCCGCATCCTGGGACGCACCGAAGATCTTCCGGCCGGAACAGTGGATTCCCGCAGATGGTCCGGACATGTCGTACCGAACCGGTGCGGTTCGGGGGTCACCCGTTATCCGATTTTGACATGGCTGGCACCTTGAACGGCTCAGTCCGAATGGCAAGATGCCGTAATCACACAAGGTCGCGACACCCGAAGCCGTGTGTTCTCGTCGACCCAACGGCACTGTCGACCTGTCGGCAAATCAACCCATCCGCCGGAGGAACCCAAGATGACCGCACGCTCCACGCTTCGTACCACCGCCGCGCACCACCGCCTGGCCGCAGTGGGTGCGATCGCGGTCGCAGGCACTCTGCTGCTCGCCGGCTGCGGTGACCAGACCAAGGACAAGGACAGCTCCGACAGCGGCAGCGCGTCCACCAGCTCGGCCCCGCTGTCCGCCAAGCTCCCCCAGGCGATCCGTGACAAGGGGGTCGTCAAGGTCGGTTCCGACATCGCCTACGCCCCGGTCGAGTTCAAGGACAGCTCCGGCAAGACCGTCGGCATCGACCCGGACCTCGCGGACGCCATGGGCAAGCAGCTCGGCGTGAAGTTCGAGTTCGAGAACGGCACCTTCGACACCCTGATCACGGGTCTGCGCTCCAAGCGCTACGACATCGCCATGTCCGCGATGACCGACACCAAGGACCGCCAGGACGGTGTCGACTCCGAGACCGGCAAGAAGGTCGGCGAGGGCGTCGACTTCGTCGACTACTTCACCGCCGGTGTCTCGATCTACACCAAGAAGGGCGACGACCAGGGCATCAAGACCTGGGCCGACCTGTGCGGCAAGAAGATCGCGGTGCAGCGCGGCACGGTCTCCGAGGACCTCGCCAAGGCCGAGGCCAAGAAGTGTCCGAGCGGCAAGAAGCTGTCGATCGAGTCCTTCGACAACGACCAGCAGGCCCAGACCCGGGTCCGCTCGGGCGGCGCCCAGGCCGGCTCCTCCGACTTCCCGGTCACCGCGTACGCCGTGAAGACCTCCGGCGGCGGCAAGGACTTCCAGATCGTCGGCGAGCAGGTCGAGGCCGCCCCGTACGGCATCGCGGTCGCCAAGGACAACACCCAGCTGCGGGACGCCCTGCAGGCCGCGCTCGACGCGATCATCAAGAACGGCGAGTACGGCAAGATCATCACGAAGTGGGGCGTCGCCGACGGCGCCGTCACCGCGGCCGCCGTCAACGGCGGCAAGTGACCGCGGCCGGCGGGCACTGAGAGGCAACAGCAGTGACAGCTGACATCGACAAGACGGCGGGGCCGCAGGACACGCCCCCGGCCGGACCGGAGGCCATCAAGGCCGTCCCGGTCCGGCACTACGGGCGGTACGTCTCGGCCGTCATCGCGATCGCCGCCCTGGTCGCGATCATCTACGCGTTCGGCCAGGGAAAGATCAACTGGAACGCCGTTCCGGACTACTTCTTCGACCACCGCATCATCAAGGGCGTCGGCCAGACGATGCTCCTGACGGTGCTGTCGATGCTGATCGGCATCGTCGGCGGCATCCTGCTCGCCGTCATGCGCCTGTCGAAGAACCCCGTGACCTCGTCCATCGCCTGGTTCTACATCTGGTTCTTCCGGGGCACCCCGGTCCTGGTCCAGCTCTTCGTCTGGTTCAACCTGGGTCTGGTCTTCGAGTACATCAACCTCGGCCCGATCTACAAGAACTACTGGTCGGACTTCATGACGCCGCTCCTGACGGCGCTGCTCGGCCTCGGCCTCAACGAGGCCGCGTACATGGCGGAGATCTGCCGGGCCGGTCTGCTCTCGGTCGACGAGGGCCAGACCGAGGCCTCGCACGCCCTGGGCATGAGCCACGGCAAGACCCTGCGCCGGATCGTCATCCCGCAGGCGATGCGCGTGATCGTGCCGCCCACGGGCAACGAGGTCATCAACATGCTGAAGACCACCTCGCTGGTCTCGGCGGTGCAGTTCTACGAACTCCTGCGCTACGCCCAGGACATCGGCCAGACCTCCGGCGCCCCGGTGGAGATGCTGTTCCTGGCCGCCGCCTGGTACCTGATCCTCACCTCGGTGCTGAGCGTGGGGCAGTACTACATCGAGCGGTACTACGCCCGCGGCTCCAGCCGCAGCCTGCCGCCGACGCCGTGGCAGCGGATCAGGACCAACCTGGCACCCGTGTTCAGCAGGAAGGGAGCCACGGCATGACCGAGCGGACGACAGCGGCGCCCGTGCCCGACACCGGCGTCCCCATGGTCAAGGCGGAGGGCGTCCACAAGTCCTTCGGTGCCGTCGAGGTCCTCAAAGGCATCGACCTGGAGGTGAAGTCGGGCGAGGTCTTCTGCCTCATCGGCCCCTCCGGCTCCGGCAAGTCGACCTTCCTGCGGTGCATCAACCACCTGGAGAAGGTCAACGCCGGACGGCTGTACGTCGACGGCGAGCTGGTCGGCTACCGCCAGAAGGGCGACAAGCTGTACGAGCTCAAGGACAGCGAGGTCGCGCTGAAGCGCCGGGACATCGGCATGGTCTTCCAGCGCTTCAACCTGTTCCCGCACATGACGGCGCTGGAGAACATCATCGAGGCGCCGGTCCAGGTCAAGGGCGCGAGCAAGGCCCAGGCCAGGGAGCGCGCCCAGCAGCTGCTGGACCGGGTGGGCCTGTCCGACAAGGCGGCCAGCTACCCCTCGCAGCTCTCCGGCGGCCAGCAGCAGCGCGTCGCCATCGCCCGGGCCCTCGCCATGGACCCGAAGCTGATGCTCTTCGACGAGCCGACCTCGGCGCTCGACCCGGAGCTGGTCGGTGACGTCCTCGACGTCATGCGCGACCTCGCCGAGTCCGGCATGACGATGATCGTCGTCACCCACGAGATGGGCTTCGCCCGCGAGGTCGGCGACAGCCTGGTCTTCATGGACGGCGGCGTGGTCGTCGAGTCCGGCAACCCGCGCGACGTCCTGACCAACCCGCAGCACGAGCGGACGCAGTCCTTCCTGTCCAAGGTGCTGTAAGCGGTACGACGGTGAAGGGGCGGTACGGAGATCTCCGTACCGCCCCTTTCCGTATGGGCCGGGCTACTTGAGCGCCAGCAACAACGTGTCCGACGGCGAGCACCACACCGGACGCGCCTCCCCGAACCCCTTCTCGCGCAGCACGCGTGCGTGCCACTGGGCGGAGGGCATGTCGCCGTCCGCGTGCTCGCCGTAGATCTCGAAGCGGCGGGCGGTGGGGGCGGCGAGGACGGGGTCCTGGGCGGCGCGCTGCCACCACTCGGCCCAGTCGAGGGCGCCGTTGCGCAGGGCCCGGTCCATCTGCCGGTGACGCTGCCCGGATTCGGCCGCGTTGATCCGGGGCGTGGTCTCGTCGATCATGTGGTCGGCATTCATGAAGACGCCGCCGTGGCGAACCAGTTCGCCGATCTGCCCGTAGAGGGCCGCGAGGGGTTCGGTGTGCAGCCAGTGCAGGGCCGTGGCGGTCAGGACGGCGTCGTACGACTCGTACGGCAGTCGCGTGGCCCAGTCCGGGTCCTTGAGATCGGCCTCTACGAAGGTGACGCGGTCGTCGCCCTCGAAGGTGCCGCGCGCGATGGCGAGGAGGGCGGGGTCGAGGTCGATGCCGGTGCTGGTGGCGTCCGGGAAGCGGGCGAGCAGCCGGGCGGTGATGCTGCCGGTGCCGCAGGCGAGGTCGAGGACGCGGGGTTCGGGTCCCGCGAAGGCCTCGACCATGTCGAGCATGACCCGGAACCGCTCCTCGCGGTCCGGCATGTACCACTCCTGCTGCCGGTCCCAGCTCTCCTGCCAGGACTGCCAGTCGGTTCCGGTCGCAGTGGCCATGGATTCCCCTCTTCCCCTCAGCCGCGTAATACCCTGGATGCACGACCGGCTGTTACCCGACCGCACCCACGACCATAGAGCGCCTCTGTAAGGACTACAAGTGGAACTGGCCTATTACTCGGATTACGCCGTACGTCTCGTCAACACCGAGGAGCCGGCCCGGGGGACGGACGGGCTGACCTCGGTCGAGGCCGTGCGGGAGCTGTTCGGTGCCAACCAGGAGTCGGCGCGGCGGACCACCGACGCCGACGTCACGCGCTTCCGTTCGGTCCGGGCGCGGCTGCGGGCGGTCTTCGAGGCGGCGGACGGCGGAGACGAGACACTCGCGGTGAACCTGCTGAACTCGCTCCTGCTGGAGTTCCCGGTCAGCCCGCAGATCTCCGGGCACAACTTCCGGGACGACGACGGGCGCCCGCTGTGGCACATGCACCTGGCGGACCACCCGTCCAACGCGACCGCGGGCTACGCGGCCATCGCGGCGATGGGCCTGGCGTTCCACCTCACCGAGTACGGCGTCGACCGCCTCGGCCTGTGCGAGGCGCCCCCGTGCCGCAACGCCTACCTGGACACCTCGACCAACCGCTCCCGGCGCTACTGCTCCGACCGCTGCGCGACCCGCGCCAACGTGGCCGCCTACCGGGCCCGCAAACGCCTGGAGGCCGACCGGCCGGACAGTACGGGCCGGGCCGCCGAGAGCGCCCAGCGGGCCACCGCGAGCGGCGAGCGCTGATCCGGCTTGGGCGGCCGGTAGCGAAAACGGACCTTGCCCAGCACCAGGTCCTCGGGGACGGCTCCGTAGTCGGTGCTGTCCCCGCCCGCGTAGGAGTTGTCGCCGAGCACCCACCAGCCGCCGTCGCGGCGCTCCACCGCGCGCTTGACGACCAGCAGGTCCTGTTGGAACGGATGCCGCAGGACGACCACGTCACCGGGCCGGATCCTGGCCCCCCACCGCACCACGAGGCGGTCCCCGTGTCGCAGTGTGGGCACCATCGACGGCCCGGTCACCTCGGCCACCCCGAAGGGCAGCAGCGCCCTTCCCCGCTCGATCTCCTGCGACAGCTCCGGCATCCCGGCACCTCCCCGGTCGTTCATCCACCAGTCTCAGTCTGACCCTGGACTTTTGTCCTAAGCCCTAGGGGGCACCCGCGAAATCAAGCTTCCCAGGGAGTAATGTCCCACCTGAGAAGACGATCACGAGGAAGGAATGCTCCATGCTTTCCCGCCTGTTTGCCCCCAAGGTGAAGGTCAGCGCGCACTGCGACCTGCCCTGCGGTGTGTACGACCCGGCCCAGGCCCGCATCGAGGCGGAGTCGGTGAAGGCCGTGCAGGACAAGATGGCCGCCAACGACGACCCGCACTTCCAGGCGCGCGCCACCGTCATCAAGGAGCAGCGCGCCGAGCTCGCGAAGCACCACGTCTCGGTGCTCTGGAGCGACTACTTCAAGCCCCCGCACTTCGAGAAGTACCCGGAGCTGCACCAGCTGGTCAACGACACCCTGAAGGCCCTCTCGGCCGCCAAGGCGTCCACCGACCCGGCGACCGGCCAGAAGGCCCTCGACTACATCGCCCAGATCGACAAGATCTTCTGGGAGACCAAGAAGGCCTGACGGACTTCCCGTCCACGGACCGGCGATCGGTGCACCATCGCAGGTCAGCGGGTATCCCGAAGGGGCCCGGCCGGATTCTCCGGCCGGGCCCCTTCGGCGTGAGACACAGCTACCGCCGACGGAGGAACACGCACAGTGCGGATCTACATCACCGCGGACATGGAAGGCATCACCGGCCTCGTGGACGCCGACGACGTCCAGCCCGGCGGACGGGACTACGAGCGGGGGCGGCTGATGATGGCCGAGGACGTCAACGCCGCCGTGCGGGGTGCCGTCGCGGCCGGGGCCGGTGAGGTCACCGTCAATGACGCGCACGGTCCCATGCGCAACCTCCTGCCCGAGGCGCTGCATCCGGCGGCCCGGCTCATCCGGGGCAAGCCCAAGCAGATGGGCATGCTCGAAGGGCTCGGTGCCGAGCACGACGCGGTGATCTGCGTCGGGTACCACGCGCGGGCCGGCGAACTCGGCGTACTGAGCCACAGCTTCATGGGTCACGAGATCGAGGACATGTGGCTGGACGGGCGGCCGGTGGGCGAGATCGGGCTGGCGCACGCCACCGCGGCGGCGCTCGGGGTGCCGGTGGTGGTCCTCACCGGTGACGACCGCGCCTGTGCGGAGATGGCGGAGTGGGACGGCTCCGTCGCCACCGTGGCCGTGAAGTACGCGCGTGATCGCTTCGCCGCCCAGCTGCGTCCGTCGGACGAGGCCCGGGCCGCGATCGAGGAGGCCGTCGCCGCTCGGCTCGCCGCGCCGCTGCCCACCCCGCCCGCGGCTTCGGGGCCGTCCACCCTCACCGTCCGCTGGCAGTCGGCGTCCGTGCCCTCGACCCTGCTGGGGATTCCCGGGGTCACCTCGACGGACGCGCGGACGGTACAGGCCGAGGGTGCGTTGCCCGGCCTGTACCGGCTCTTCTACGTGTGGATGCGGGTGGCGGCCTCGCTCACCAATCAGCCGCCGTACTGCTGACCCGCATCCCGTCGACCCATGTCCTCTCGACCCCGTGACCGTCGGCAAGGTCCGGACTCTCAGGCGCTCTCGAAGATCCCCTGGTCGTCCTCGCCCGCCTCCAGCAGCCCGGCCGCCTCGCCCACGATGCGCGGGTCCGGGCTGCCGACGACCTCCTCGTCCTTGTCGTCGTAGTCGAAGCGGGCCAGCACGCTGCGCATGGCCTCGACGCGGGCGCGCTTCTTGTCGTTGCTCTTGACCACCGTCCACGGGGCGTGTTCGGTGTCGGTCTCACGGAACATGGCGACCTTGGCGGCGGTGTAGTCGTCCCAGAGGTCCAGGGACGCGAGGTCCATGGGGCTGAGCTTCCACTGCCGTACGGGGTCGACCTGGCGGATGGTGAAGCGGGTGCGCTGTTCTCCCTGGGAGACCGAGAACCAGAACTTGATCAGGTCCACGCCGTCGTCCGCGAGCATCCGCTCGAACAACGGGGCCTGGCGCATGAAGCGCCGGTACTCGTCGTCCGAGCAGAAGCCCATGACCCGCTCGACGCCGGCCCGGTTGTACCAGGAGCGGTCGAAGAGGACTATCTCGCCGGCGGTGGGGAGGTGCTGGACGTAGCGCTGGAAGTACCACTGGCCGCTCTCGCGTTCGGTGGGCTTCTCCAGGGCCACCACCCGTGCCCCGCGCGGGTTGAGGTGCTCCGTGAACCGCTTGATGGTGCCGCCCTTGCCGGCCGCGTCCCGTCCCTCGAAGACGATGACGAGCCGGCGGCCTGTCTCCTTGATCCAGCTCTGCAGCTTCAGCAGTTCGATCTGCTGGAGCCGCTTGTGCCAGTCGTACTCCTTGCGCTCCATGCGCTCCGGGTACGGGTAGTTCTCCCGCCAGGTGTCGACCGGGCTTCCGTCCGGCCGGATGAGCACGGGCTCGTCGGGGTCGCTGTAGTCGACCTTCAGGTCGGACAGCAGAGGTTGCGTCGTCATCCCGTCCTCCTCCTGTGGTGGGTTCATCGAGGTCAGTGGAACTGCGGCACGATCAGATAGATCCCGTACGCCACCACGGCCAAACACGCCAGGAAGCAGAGACCGGCCTGAGCGGCACCGATGGTGGACGTACCCCCGCCATCCTCCCGCGCACCCTCGAATCGGGCGAGACCGAGGACGCCGAGGGCGAAGACGACGACCACGGCCACCGTGACGCCGATGCTCACCGCGGCGACCTGGCCGAGTGCGTTCCAGTCCAAATCCATGTCGAGTCTCCCTCGCTCAGGCGGCGGTGCCGACGTGGGTCGGTGCC
>NZ_JBSFLV010000241.1:0-9247 GCF_053599215.1 Streptomyces sp. NPDC001002
CGTCCCGATCCCCCTGTGTCTTTCAGCCCGTCCGGCGTTTGAGGACGAGGCCGTTCAGGCCGAAGCGGGGTCTGGGGGCGCAGCCCCCAGTGGGGTCGAAGGGGCAGAGCCCCTGGGGATGGGACGGGTAGGGGCGGCGGGGGCGAGAAACCCCCGGCCCCATTCCCACGGCGGTACCCTGACCAGGCACATCCCCACACCACCCCGCACACGCAATACCAACGCACGTGCACCCGCCCGAAGGGACACCCCATGCCGCTCGAAGCCGGCCTCCTGGAGATCCTCGCCTGCCCCGCCTGCCACGCCCCCCTCAAGGAGCAGGACACCGAGCTGATCTGCACAGGTCAGGACTGCGGCCTGGCCTACCCCGTCCGCGACGGCATCCCCGTCCTCTTGGTCGACGAGGCCCGCCGCCCCGCGTAAAACCCCACGGCACGGCCCACGTAAACGATCAAGACCCGCGCACCAGGACCAGGACCCGGCACAGCTATTCGGAGGCTGCCGCCCATGCTCGACGAGTCGCTGCTCGACACCCCCGAGGCACTCTCGGAGGCAGACCACCGCGGCCTCCTGCGCGGCGCCGCCGAAGCCGGCGCCCGCGTCCGCACCGCGGCCCGCCACGCGGTGGAGGCCGGCATCCCCGAGCTCAAGCCCGACGGCCGCCCCCGCGCCGTCCTCATCGCGGGCCCCGGCGCCGCCGCCACCTGCGTCGCCGACCTCCTGGGCACCCTGGCCGGCGCCGGCAGCCCCGTCACCCGCCTCGCCCCCACCGGCGTCGCCCCGGCGGCCGGCGCCCTGCGCTGGGACCTCCCGGGCTGGGCCGGCTCGGTCGACCTGCTCCTGATCGCCACCCCCGACGGCACCGAACCCGGCCTGTCCCTGCTCGCCGACGCGGCCTACCGCCGCGGCTGCTCGGTCGCCGCCGTGGCCCCCGCCCGCACCCCGCTCAGCGAGGCGGTCGACGGCGCGCACGGCCTGTTCGTACCGATGGCGACGGCCCCGTACGAGCAGGAGGGCCCGCTCACCGCGTCCGCCCCCGGCGTCCTGTGGGCGCTGCTCACGCCCCTCCTCGCCCTCCTCGACCGCACCGGGCTGCTCTCCGCCCCGCCGGAGGACCTGGAGAAGGTCGCCGACCGCCTGGACCACGTCGCCGAGCGCTGCGGACCGGCCGTCGCGACCTACAGCAACCCCGCCAAGACGCTCGCGGCCGAACTCGCCGAGTCCCTGCCCGTCGTATGGACCGAGGGCGTCTCGGCCGGACCCGCGGGCCGTCGATTCGCCGCCGCCCTCGCCGAACTGTCCGGCACGCCCGCGGTGGTGGCCGAACTCCCCGAGGCGCTCGTCGCGCACAACGTCCTGTTGGCGGGCCGGCTCGCCGCCAGCGCTGACCCCGACGACTTCTTCCGCGACCGCGTCGACGAGGCGCCCGCGCTGCACGCACGCGTGGTGCTGCTCCGCGACCGCCCGATCGGCGGCCTCACCGCCGCCCCGGCCGCCCGTGACCTGGCCCTGGGCCACGACACGCCGATCAGCGAGCTGGAGCCGGAGGCAGGCGGCGAGTTGGAGACCCTCGCCGAACTGATCGCCATGACGGATTTCGCCGCCGTTTACCTGGCGCTCGCCTCGGGGGCCTGATCTTGGACGCCTGCGCACGGAACAGCCGCAGTCGCACGCGCGCGTAGCTGTTCCGTCGTGGACGCGACTCCCGTAGTCGACACTCCCGTAGATGCCACTTCCCTAGTCGACACGACACCCGCACACACAGCGCACCGCACGCACCCGAGACCCGGCAGAGAGAACCGCATGGATCGCCTCGACAACACCGTCCGCCCCTACGCCTGGGGTTCCACCACCGCCATCCCCGGCCTCCTCGGCGTCGAGCCGAGCGGTGAACCCCAGGCGGAGATGTGGATGGGCGCCCACCCGGGCGCACCCTCGCGCACCGAACGCGGCACGCTCGTCGAGGTGATCGACGCCGACCCGGAACGCGAACTCGGCCCCGCGGCCGTCGCCAAGTTCGGCCCCCGTCTGCCGTTCCTCCTCAAGATCCTCGCCGCCGGCGCCCCCCTCTCCCTCCAGGTCCACCCCAACCTCCAGCAGGCGAAAGAGGGTTACGAGGACGAGGAGCGCCGCGGCATCCCGATCGACGCCCCGGACCGGAACTACAAGGACGCCAACCACAAGCCCGAACTCATCTGCGCGCTCACCGAGTTCGACGGCCTGTGCGGCTTCAACGACCCGCTCCAGGCCGCCGACCTGCTCGACGGCCTCGGCGTCGACTCCCTCAAGGCGTACGTCGATCTGCTGCACGCCCACCCCGAGGAAGCCGCCCTGCGCGAGGTCCTCACAGCGATCCTCACCGCCGACCCCGAACAGATGCGCCATACGGTCGCCGAGACCGCGGCCGCCTGCACGCGTCTGGGCGGCGCGTACACGATCTACGCGGACATCGCCCACCACTTCCCGGGCGACCCGGGCGTCATCGCCGCGATGCTCCTCAACCACGTCCGACTCCAGCCCGGCGAGGCCCTGTTCCTCGGCGCCGGCATCCCGCACGCCTACCTCACCGGCCTCGGCGTCGAGATCATGGCCAACTCCGACAACGTCCTGCGCTGCGGCCTCACCCCCAAACACGTCGACGTGCCCGAACTCCTGCGCATCGTCCGCTTCGAGGCCGGCGACGCGGGCGTACTGCGCCCCGAGGCGTCCCCTGACGGCGAAGAGGTCTACGAGACGCCGATCGACGAGTTCCGGCTGTCGAGGTACGTCCTGCCCGAGGGCGGCACCGCGCCCGACCTCACGCGCGAGGCCCCGCAGATCCTGCTCTGCACGGCAGGCTCGGTGCGCGCGGGCGAACAGGAACTGAGCCCTGGTCAGTCGGTCTTCGTGCCCGCCGCCGAGAAGGTCGAGGTGTCCGGGGCGGGCACGATCTTCCGTGCCACTGTGATCGTATGACCGGAGCTGTGGATACCTGACGCGCCGTTCGTGGACGGGGCTGCAAGAATGGCCCACCGGCAAAGGACGGGCAAAGCGACGGCAGCGGCGACTGCGAGCCCGGCCGACGTAGACGCACGAAGGCGAAGGGACAACGCGGACACATGAGCGCGTCAGGCGGCACCAAGGCGATCGTGGCAGCACTCGGGGCCAACCTCGCGATCGCGGCATCGAAGTTCGTCGCGTTCGCGTTCAGTGGCTCGTCGTCGATGCTCGCCGAGGGCGTCCACTCGCTCGCCGACTCCGGCAACCAGGCCCTGCTCCTGATCGGCGGCAAGAAGGCCCAGCGCGAGGCCACCCCGCAACACCCCTTCGGCTACGGCCGCGAGCGGTACATCTACGCCTTCCTCGTGTCCATCGTCCTCTTCTCGGTCGGCGGCATGTTCGCCCTGTACGAGGGCTACGAGAAGATCAAGCACCCGCATGAGATCGAGCACTGGTACTGGCCGGTGGGCGTCCTGGTGTTCGCGATCATCGCCGAGAGCTTCTCCTTCCGGACGGCCATCAAGGAGTCCAACGTCCTGCGCGGTACGCACTCCTGGTCGCAGTTCATCCGCCGCGCCAAGGCGCCCGAGCTACCGGTCGTCCTCCTGGAGGACTTCGGCGCGCTGATCGGCCTGGTCCTCGCCCTGGGCGGCGTCGGCCTCGCGCTGCTCACCGACGACGGCGTGTGGGACGGCATCGGCACGCTCTGCATCGGCATCCTGCTCATCCTGATCGCGCTCGTCCTCGCCGCCGAGACCAAGTCGCTGCTGCTGGGCGAGGCCGCGGGCATCGAGGACGTCAGGAAGATCGAGGCCGCGATCGTCGACGGCGACACGGTCACCGGCATCATCCACATGCGCACGCTCCACCTCGGCCCCGAGGAACTCCTGGTCGCCGCCAAGATCGCCGTGGACCACGACGACACGGCCGGCCAGGTCGCCACCGCCATCAACGCCGCCGAGGCCCGCATCCGCGAAGCCGTCCCGATCGCCCGCGTCATCTACCTCGAACCGGACATCTACAGCGAGACCGAAGCCGCCAAGGGCTCGGACCGCGAGGCGACCCCCGGCGGACCGGCCCAGCACCCGGCGCCCGGGCACTGAGAGACACCTGTCTGGTTCCTGGCCGTCGCTGTCCGCATCCCGTCGTCGCCCCCTGTCGCACACCGTGATCGGCGCGATCTGTTCGGAGGTGGACTGGGGACGGCCGGGTCGCCCGGTGTAGCTTGGAAACAGAGCCAGACGTCGCTGCTGATGGCGGTCGGGCGGTCCCGACACGGACCGACCGAGGGAGAGAGGGCCTCCGACGGACTGCGCTGCGCGTACGCGGGCATGCCTGTGTCCTCCTTCGGGGCACCCCTGTGTCCGCCGCCGCGCAGATCAGCCGTAGCCCCAACCTCGAGGAGCAGCTCCTAATGACCACTGTCGACAACCGACAGGACTTCAAGGTCGCCGATCTCTCCCTGGCCGAGTTCGGCCGCAAGGAGATCACCCTCGCCGAGCACGAGATGCCCGGCCTGATGTCGATCCGCCGCGAGTTCGCCGAGGCGCAGCCGCTGGCCGGCGCCCGCATCATGGGCTCCCTGCACATGACCGTGCAGACCGCCGTCCTCATCGAGACCCTGGTCGCCCTCGGCGCCGAGGTCCGATGGGTGTCCTGCAACATCTTCTCCACCCAGGACCACGCGGCCGCCGCCATCGCCGTCGGCCCGAACGGCACGCCCGAGAACCCCCAGGGCATCCCGGTCTTCGCCTGGAAGGGCGAGACCCTGGAGGAGTACTGGTGGTGCACGGAGCAGGCGCTGACCTGGCCGAACACCCCCACCGGCGGCCCGAACATGATCCTGGACGACGGCGGCGACGCCACCATGCTCGTCCACAAGGGCGTCGAGTACGAGAAGGCCGGCAAGGTCCCCTCCCTCGACACCGCCGAGTCCGACGAGCACCGCGTCGTCCTCCAGGTCCTGCAGCGCACCATCACCGACGGCTCGCAGAAGTGGACCCAGCTCGCCTCGGAGATCCGCGGCGTGACCGAGGAGACCACGACCGGCGTCCACCGTCTCTACGAGATGCACCGCGACGGCACCCTCCTGTTCCCGGCGATCAACGTGAACGACGCCGTCACCAAGTCGAAGTTCGACAACAAGTACGGCTGCCGCCACTCCCTGATCGACGGCATCAACCGCGCCACCGACGTCCTCATCGGCGGCAAGACCGCGGTCGTCTGCGGCTACGGCGACGTCGGCAAGGGCTGTGCCGAGTCCCTGCGCGGCCAGGGTGCCCGCGTGATCATCACCGAGATCGACCCGATCTGCGCGCTGCAGGCGGCGATGGACGGCTACCAGGTCACGACGCTGGACGAGGTCATCGACAAGGCCGACATCTTCGTCACCACGACCGGCAACAAGGACATCATCATGGCCGCGGACATGGCCAAGATGAAGCACCAGGCCATCGTCGGCAACATCGGCCACTTCGACAACGAGATCGACATGGCCGGCCTCGCGCAGATCCCGGGCATCGTCAAGGACGAGGTCAAGCCGCAGGTCCACACCTGGACGTTCCCCGACGGCAAGGTCCTCATCGTGCTGTCCGAGGGCCGCCTGCTGAACCTGGGCAACGCCACCGGCCACCCCTCGTTCGTGATGTCCAACTCCTTCGCGGACCAGACCCTGGCCCAGATCGAGCTGTTCACCAAGCCCGAGGAGTACCCGACCGACGTCTACGTGCTGCCCAAGCACCTCGACGAGAAGGTCGCCCGCCTCCACCTGGACGCGCTCGGCGTGAAGCTGACCACGCTCCGCCCCGAGCAGGCCGCGTACATCGGCGTCGAGGTCGAGGGCCCGTACAAGTCGGACCACTACCGCTACTGACGCCGCCGCACGACTCGGCGCACACCCTGGAGAGTTGAGCGCGTCGGTGCGCTGACACGCTCACCTCACCAGCAGCAGGTCCTCCGAGGCAGGCCCCCGCACCCCCGTGCCGGGGGCCTGCCCCTTTGGCCCTGCCGCCCCGTCGCCGTACCCGCCCGTCAAGATCCAGGACCCACATGCCCCGCGGCCGCTATTCGCTCCACGATCCGCACGATCACACCCCCCTCGCAGAAGAACACTTCCACTGCGCCCCCGGCCCCTCGGGCTGGCGCTACGTTTCCCAGGTCACCACCCCCTCGGGCGACCACAGCGGCTCCGTCGACCTCACCCTCGACGAACTCGGCCGCCCCATCCGTCTCGAACTCCATGCCGCGGGCTGGCAGGTACGCGGTGCCGCCCTCGACGGAGTCACCTGGGTCCGCACGGACCCCACCGGAGCCGAGGCCGCCGAAGGCAACGTCCCCGCTCACGCCTTCACCGGCACATCCCCTGCGTTCCTCATCGCCACCGCCCGTCTCCTGCGCCTCACCCCCTCCACCTCAGCAACCCGCGTACGCCTCGTCACTTTCACCGACCCCGTCCTCGCCCCGCGCACCGTGGACCAGTCCTGGGCCTTGCTGAAAAGCGAAGCACACGCCACTGACAACGGCCCCCTGCCCGTGGACGAATACCAGGTCACAGCCCTGGACACGGGAGAGCAGCACGCCGTGCACATCGCCGGTGACGTCGTCCTCGCGGCGCCCGGGATCGAGCTGGAGGACCTTGAGTCACCGCCGTCCGTGTTCGCGTGAGACGGGGACAGGCAGAGCGGGGAAGGGGCTACGCCGGCGGTACGAATCCGGTGCCGGTGCTTGCCGCAGGACCGCTGGGCTCGGCGGTCTCGTTGGTCCGGGTAGCCGGGGTAGCCGGGGTAGCCGGGGTAGCCGGGGCGCTCGGGTAGACGGGGAAGGCTGGGGGCGCTGCTCCGACGGCTCCAGGCGCCGGAGCAGCGGCCACAGGCGGGCCGGCCACGGCAGGGCCGCGCAGCCCCGAACCGTTCGCGAAGGACCGTCGTACCTCCCGGGCCTGCCGCTCCTGGACGACCGCCGCCAGATACGCGGCCGGCGGAACACCGTGCGGAGCCGGAGTCCCCGTACGAGCCGCGAGATCGGAGGCGAGCCGCTCCGCCATGGTCCAGCCGACCTGCGGATCGAGTTGCTGCATGCGCGTCAGGTACTGACGGATGGCGAGCCACAGCCCGTCAGGGACCGCGGACAGATCGAGCTCCGCGAACCGACCCGCCAACCAAGGCGGCGGCGGGGGCAGGAAGCCGGAACGAGCGACCGGCACCCTTTCCCGTACGACGAGCGTCCCGGCGAAGACATCGCCGAGCCGCCGGCCACGAGCCGAGACCAGAGACGCGATGACGGCGACGACCCCGAACGTCATCAGGATCTCGATCACCCCGATGCCACCGCGGACCAGCGCATGCCGAAAACGGATGGGACCGCCGTCGTCGCGCACCACACGCAGACCGCAGGCCATCTTCCCGAGGGACCGCCCGTGGCTGAGCGTCTCGACCGCGATCGGCGCGCCCACCAGCACCAGTACGAAGCTCGCGATCGTCACCGCGATCTGCGCCGCCTCGTCCAGCGAGGCGGTCGCGGCGACGAGGGCGATGGTCAGGGCGGTGTAGACGAACACGGCCACGGTCAGATCGAGCAACACCGCGAGCGCCCTGCTGGGCAGCCTCGCAGGGCGCAGCTCCAACGCCACAGCCTCGCCCGTCACCAACTCACTCACGCCCGTCGTCCTTCCCTGGCCTGCCCCGTGAACGGCCAGTCTGCCAAGCTGAGGGCACATTGCGCCGCAGTACGACAAGCTGACATCAACGACGAGCCGCCGACGACCAGCCGAGGAGCAGGCACACCGATGGACCTCGACGTCTTCGTCACCGCCCACCGAGCCGAGTGGGACCGCCTCGAAGCCCTCCTCGGACGTCAGCGCCGCCTCACCGGCGCCGAGGCGGACGAACTCGTCACCCTCTATCAGCGCACGGCGACCCACCTCTCCCTGATCCAGTCCAGCGCCCCCGACCCACAACTGACCGGACGCCTCAGCCAACTGGTGGCACGCGCGCGTAGTGCCGTCACAGGCACCCGGCGAGCCTCATGGCGAGACGTCACGCGCTTCCTTACGTACGGTTTCCCCGCGGCGGTCTACAGGTCGCGGTACTGGTGGGTCCCTACGGCACTCCTGTCCACGCTCGTGGGCGCGCTCCTGGGGTGGTGGATCGGCACACACCCCGAGGTGCAGGCCAGCATTGCGGCCCCCAACGAACTGCGCGAGCTCACCCGCCCCGGGGGCGAGTACGAGACGTACTACTCCAGCCACCCCGCGGCCTCTTTTGCCGCTCAGGTCTGGACGAACAACGCCTGGGCCGCCGCGCAGTGCCTGATCCTGGGCGTCTTCCTCGGTCTGCCCGTCCTCTGGATCCTCTTCCAGAACATGCTCAACCTGGGTGTCGGTTTCGGCCTCATGTCGTCAGCAGGCCGGCTCGACACCTTCCTCGGCCTCGTCCTCCCGCATGGACTCCTGGAGCTGACGGCCGTCTTCGTGGCCGCAGGCACCGGACTCCGCCTGGGCTGGACAGTGATCGACCCCGGCCCACGCTCCCGACGCACGGCTCTCGCCGAGGAGGGCCGCGCCGCCGTGGGCATGGCGATCGGCCTCGCGCTGGTTCTCTTCATCTCCGGCGCCATCGAAGGCTTCGTCACCCCGTCCGGCCTGCCCACTTGGGCCCGGATCGCGATCGGAGTGGGCGCCGAGCTCGCCTTCCTCGCCTACGTGTTCATCCTGGGCGGCCGAGCGGCCCGTACCGGCGAGACGGGCGACGTGGAGGCGGCGGAACGTAGCGCCACGGTCCCCACGGCTGCCTGATGTGCAGACACGTCTGTTGAGCTGTTAGTCTCTCCTTCGCCCCACAGGAGCCGTTGACTCGGAGCCAGTGGGGAGGTAGATTCGAACAGTTGCCTAGAACTGGATCTGATCCGGTCGGCAGTAGTGAGTGTCTGTCTACTTCTTCAGAACGGCGATAGAACGTCGATTACGAAGAAGTTCTCCCGATAAATCGGAAACGAGTGGCCGGTCAGTCCGGCTCAGAACTTCTGATAAAGTTGGAGTCGCCGGAAAGGGAAACGCGAAAGCGGGAACCTGGAAAGCACCGAGGAAATCGGACCGGAAAACGATCTGATAGAGTCGGAAACGCAAGACCGAAGGGAAGCGCCCGGAGGAAAGCCCGAGAGGGTGAGTACGAAGGAAGCGGCCGTTCCTTGAGAACTCAACAGCGTGCCAAAAGTCAACGCCAGATATGTTGATACCCCGTCTCCGGTCATCACGACCGGGGCGTGGTTCCTT
>NZ_JBSFLV010000242.1:0-9025 GCF_053599215.1 Streptomyces sp. NPDC001002
CGGTCGCCTGCTCGCACGAGCACGCGGCCTGGCCCGGGACCGTCAGCATCTCCTCGACCACCGGTGGACCTTGGTGTTGGAGGCCTGGGCTCGGGGGCGGAGGACCAGGAGGTCTACGTTCACGTGGCTGGGGCGGGTGATGGCCCAGGTGATCGTTTCCGCCACGTCGTCCGCGGTGAGGGGTTCGGCCACGCCCTGGTAGACCTTCGCTGCGCGCTCCTCGTCGCCGTTGAAGCGGGTCAGCGCGAACTCGTCCGTGCGGACCATGCCGGGTGCGATCTCGATGACGCGGACCGGCCGGCCGACGATCTCCAGGCGCAGGGTCTCGGCGAGGACGTGCGCGCCGTGCTTGGCGGCGACATAGCCACCGCCGCCCTCGTACGTGCCGTGGCCCGCGGTGGAGGAGACGACGACCACCGTGCCGTCGCCGCTCGCGACGAGCTTCGGGAGCAGGGCCTGGGTGAGGTTCAGGGTGCCGATGACGTTCGTCTCGTACATCGTGCGCCAGTCGGCGGGGTCGCCGGTGGCGACCGGGTCCGCGCCCAGGGCTCCGCCGGCGTTGTTGACCAGTACGCCGATCGTCTTGAAGGCCGTCGCGAACTCGTCCACCGCGGCTCGGTCCGTCACGTCAAGTTGGTACGCCGTCGCCGCGTGGCCCGCCGCGGTGATCTCTTCCGCCAGTGCCTCGATGCGGTCCTTGCGGCGGGCGGTGAGGACTACGCGGTAGCCGGCGGCGGCGAGCTGTCGGGCCGTTGCCGCGCCGATGCCGCTGCTTGCGCCCGTGACGATCGCGATTCGGGACATGGGAACTCCTTGGGCAACGGTGCGGGTGGCTATCGCCAGGATAGGAGGGGTGTGTGGGGGCCCGCCGTGGTGGGTGTGTGTTGTGTGCCGGGTGCGGGCCCGGTGGGGGCTGGTCGCGCAGTTCCCCGCGCCCCTTAAAAGCGGGTCGGTCACGGAGCCCCTTAATTTCTCGGTGCCCACATGATGACCGCCATGCCTGCCAGGCACACCAGAGCCCCCGTGATGTCCCAGCGGTCCGGGCGGTAGCCGTCCGCCACCGCGCCCCATGCCAGTGAACCCGCCACGAAGATGCCGCCGTATGCCGCGAGGATGCGGCCGAAGTGGGCGTCGGGCTGGAAGGTGGCCACGAAGCCGTAGACGCCGAGGGCGAGGATGCCGCCGGTGATCCAGAGCCAGCCGCGGTGTTCGCGTACGCCCTGCCAGACCAGCCAGGCGCCGCCGATCTCGAAGACGGCGGCGACGACGAAGAGGGCCGCGGAACGGACGATCAGCATGTCCGCCAGCTTGGCATGCGCGCTGTCACCTGTTGGACGGCGCCTGCCGATGGCGTGGCGGGGGATACATGCGTACGTCCGTGGCGACTGAGGAGTGGGTATGCGCAGGGTTCTCGCGGTGGGGTTGGCCGCTCTGGCGGCGGTCGGTGCGGTTGGTGCGGGGCGTGGGCCCGAGGCCGATCTCGCCTATCACGGGGTCGCTTCCATGGCCGGTGGGCGGGTGGACGTCCGGTTCACGCCGCGCAATCACGGGCCGTCCGCCGTACCGGACGCGACCGTGCGGCTGCGGTGGTCGGTGCCGCTCGCCAACGGGCAGGTGCTGCCGGGTGGGTGTGCTCGCTCGGGGCCGCGGGTGGTGTTGTGCCGGGTGGGGGCCCTGGCCGCGGACGACCTCGGGGCGCCGATCAGCATGCGGGTACGGCTGACGGGTGCGCCGAGCGAGGTGCTGCTGGAGTTGGACACCGTGTGGAGCGGGGGCGCGGTGGACCACAACCGGGCCAATGACCAGCAGCGGGTGCTCGTGCTGGACAGTGGGGACGAGTACTACTTCTGACGCGCCGGTACGGCAGTCTTCGCGTCGGCAGTCTTCGCGCCGGCGTTCTCCGCCTCGGCGTCGTAGCGGTCCCTCGCCTCGTGGACCTCCTCGATGTGGGTCTCCGCCCAGGCCTTCACCGCGGTCATCAACTGGGCCAGGCTGGCGCCCAGTTCGGTGAGTTCGTAGTCGACGCGGACCGGGACCGACGGAGTGACCGCGCGGGTGAGGATGCCGTCGCGCTCCAGTGAACGGAGCGTCTGCGTCAGCATCTTGGGGCTGACGCCGGCGAGTCTGCGGCCGAGGTCGCTGTAGCGCATGGGGCCGGTCGAGAGGGCGGCGACGACGAGGCTGACCCATTTGTCGCTGAGCCGGTCCAGGAGCTGGTTGGTGGGGCAGGACCGGATGAACGCGTCGTATTTCACGCGCTCCTGCTCGCGCCGCTGAGCTGCGGTCGTGGTCGGCATGGCGGGCTCTCACTCACTTCCGGGGTAGGTAGGCACTTTCAGGTAACTACTTACGAATCGATAGTAGCTCTTCCTAGGGTTGCTGACAGCTGCGGGGATACCCGAGCTGACCAGTAGGTATAGGGAGACAGTCGTGATGCGTGCAGTGGTCGTGAACCGTTTTGGTGGGCCCGAGGCCGTCGAGGTGGTCGAGGCCGAGGTGCCCGAGCCGGCGGCGGGGCAGGTGCGGATCAAGGTGGCCGCGGCCACGCTGAACCAGGTGGACGAGGGCGTGCGGGGCGGGTTCTTCGGGGGCGAGGGGCAGCGGATCGGGCTCGGGTGGGAGGTGGCGGGGACGGTGGACGCGATCGGCGCCGGGGACGGGAGCGCGTGGAGTGCGGGGGACGCGGTGGTCGCGATGACCCCCGGCATGGTGCGTCCCCTCGGCGCCCACGCCGAGTACGTCGTCGCGGCGGCCGGCGCGCTCGCGAAGGCGCCGGGGACGGTCGACGCCGTGCACGCGGCGACCCTGCCGCTCAACGGCCTGACCGCCGTACAGGCCCTGGATCTCCTGGAGTTGGAGCCGGGGCAGTCCCTTCTCGTCACCGGTGCGGCGGGTGCGGTCGGTGGGTACGCCGTCCAACTCGCCGCGCGGCGAGGCGTGTTGGTGACCGGGCTGGCCCGGGAGGGCGACGAGGAGCTCGTACGGTCGCTGGGGGCCGCGCAGTTCACGAGCGGTCCGGTCGAGGACGGGAGCTTCG
Organism: Streptomyces sp. NPDC001002; assembly: GCF_053599215.1. NCBI lineage: Bacteria > Bacillati > Actinomycetota > Actinomycetes > Kitasatosporales > Streptomycetaceae > Streptomyces > Streptomyces sp. NPDC001002. Next base: position 3,038 of record NZ_JBSFLV010000242.1, read on the forward strand.
ACGCCGTGCTCGACGCGGCGATCCTCGGCGAGACGGCGTTGGCGACGGTGCGGGACGGGGGTGCCTACGTCGGTTTCCGGCCGGGCGGGCAGCCGGCCTCGGTGCGCGGGGTGCGGACCGCCGCCGTCGAGGTGGCCCCCGACGGGGAGCGGCTCGGCGAACTGGTGGCGCTGGTCGACGCGGGGGCGCTGACCCTCCGGGTGGCCGAGACGTTCCCGCTGGCGGAGGCCGCGAAGGCGCATGCCCGGCTCGCGGAGGGCGGGGTGCGGGGGCGGCTGGTGCTGGTCCCGTAAGCGGGCATCGTGTAGATCAGGTGGGCGGTCGGGCGTCCGTCGCCTGGGCGTACGTCTTCGGCGGGACGCCCACCGTCGCCGTGAAGTCCCGCACCAGGTGGGCCTGGTCGGCGTAGCCGAGGTCGGCGGCGAGAGCGGCCCAGTCGACCTCGCGCCGGGTGCCGGCGAGTTCGAGGGCCTCGTGGATGCGGTAGCGGAGGATGACCCACTTCGGGGCGACACCGACGTACCCCGAGAAGAGTCGCTGCAGCGCCCGTACCGAGAGGCCGGCGGCCTGGGCGAAGTCGTCCACGCGGCGGATCGTGCGGTCGGTGCGGGCGCGTTCGACGAGGTCCACGGCGAGGTCGGCCTGGGGGTCGGGGGCCGGGCGGAGGGGGAGCAGGAAGGCGTCGAGCGCGGCGATGCGGGCGGTGTCGTCGGTGGGGGTCAGGATCGCGCGGGCGGTGTCCGGTACGGCCCTCGCGAACACGTCCCCGGCCGGGAGCACGCGGCCCGTCCAGTGCGAGGCCGGCAGCTCGGGGGCGTAGGGCCGGAAGCCGCCGGGGCGGAACTTCACCCCGCACACCCGGCCCTTCCCGGTCAGCTTCCTGGTGTAGAGGCCGTGCGGGATACCGGTCAGCTCCGCGTAAGGCGGGGTGCCGGCCGTGCCGATCTCGTCCCACTGGAAGGTGAGATTGACGGACGGGTGCGCGACGACGTGGGAGGCGTAGGGCTCGGGCAGGTCCCAGTCGATGAACCAGTACCTCTCGATGTACCGGCGCAGCGGCTCCGCGGGCTCGTGCCGGCGGAACCTCACCCGGGTCAGCAGCCCGGAGGGGTCGACGATCCCGCGGGTGTCGCGGCGGCGGGGGGCGGCCATGGCCGGATCGTACGACGCGCCGGGTCCGGCGTCGCGTTTCTTCAAGAAGGGCCGGCCCGGGCGTCCGTACGGTCGAGGTATGGACACGAACAGCGAGATGACGCATACGGGGACGACGTACGGCATCGGTGAGCTGCTGGCCATGGCGCGTGAGCGGGCGGTGCGGGTGGTGGCCGGCATTTCCGACGCGGCACTCGTCGCGCCCACGCCCTGCGCGGAGTACGACGTGAAGGCCCTGGTCAATCACCTCTTCCAGGTGATCGTGCAGTTCCAGCGGCTGGCCGCGAAGGAGGCGTCGGACTTCGGCGAGACGCCCGACCGGGTCGGGGCGGGGCCGGACTGGCGCGAGCGGTTCGAGGGCGAGGCGGACCGGCTGGTGGCGGCCTGGTCCGCGCCCGGCGCCGAGGAGGGCACCACCGGCGCGATGGACATGCCCGCGCGGCTGGTCGGCTCGATGGCGCTGCTCGACCTCACCGTGCACGTGTGGGACCTGGCCCGGGCGACGGGCCAGGAGTACCCGGACGCCGACGACGCCGTGGTGGCCCAACTGGCGGACGCGGTGGCCGAGTTGGCGCCGACGGCTCAGAAGATGGGGGTCTTCGGGGAGCCGGTGCGGGTGGCGGAGAGCGCGTCGGAGTTCGAGCGGTTGTTGGCGGGGACGGGGCGGGAGCCGGGGTGGGGTGGGGGTCCGGTCGCCGGGTGAGCCGGAGTCGCACGCGGTGAGGGGTGAGGGGTGACGGGGGAAGGCTGACGGGTGACGGGGGAAGGCTGACGGGTGACGGGAGTGGGCGGGATGCCGGGCGCCCGGCACCCGGGGTCGAGGTCGGATGGCCGGGGCCCAGGTCAGGCCGTCGGCACAGGCGCGTCCGGCGCGATCAACCCCTCCTCGCGCAGGTCCGTCCAGAAGGCCGCCGGGATCGGCTCGCTCAGCGCCGCCACGTCCTCGGCGATGCGGCTGGGCTTGGTGGCGCCGGGGATCGCGGCCGCCGTCGCCGGATGGGCGAGGGAGAACTGGAGCGCGGCCGACTTGATGCCGATGCCGTGCCGGTCGGCGAGCGCCTTGATGCGCGCGACCTTGTCGATGATGTGCGCGGGCGCCTGCTGGTACTCGAAGTGCGTGCCGCCGGCGAGGATGCCCGAGCTGTAGGGGCCGCCGACCACGATGTCGACGTCCTGCGCGGCCGCGGCCGGCAGCAGGCGCTGGAGGGCGCGGTCGTGGTCGAGGAGGGTGTAGCGGCCGGCGAGGAGGAACGCGTCGGGCTGCGGCTCGTCCAGGTCGAGAGTGAGCTCCAGCGGCTCCACGCGGTTGACGCCCAGGCCCCACCCCTTGATGACGCCCTCCTCGCGCAGCTTCTGCAGCACGCGGAACGCGCCGGTGCGGGCGCTCTCGTACACCGCGAGCCATTCGTCCCCGTAGAAGTCCTGGGCCACGTCGTGCACCCACACGATGTCGAGGCGGTCGGTCCGCAGGCGCTTGAGGCTGTCCTCGACGGAGCGGAGGGTGGCGTCGGCGGAGTAGTCGTTGACCATCTTGTTCGGGCGGCCGTGTTCGAAGAGGCCGCCCTTCTCGCCGAGGTCGCGCGCGGCCGGGTCCTCGATCTCGTCGAGGATGACGCGGCCGACCTTCGTGCTGAGGACGAACTCGTCGCGAGGGTGCCGTGCCAGGACCTCGCCCAGCCGGATCTCGGCGAGCCCCGCGCCGTAGAAGGGCGCGGTGTCGAAGTACCGGATGCCCTGGCCCCAGGCGGCTTCGACGGTGGCGGCCGCTTCCTCGTCGGGGATCGCGCGGAACATGTTGCCGAGGGGCGCGGTGCCGAAGCCGAGGGTGCCGGGGAGGGAGGCGGGGGTGCGGGGGGTGTTGTCGGGGGTGCTGGTGGGGAGGCCGGGGGCGCTGGGCAGGAGGTTCTTGATGCTCATGGGATCGAGGCTAGGATCCAGGGATGAGACTGTCCAAGACTCACTCGGACACACTTGAGTCCTTTGAGGTCCCACATGCTTGACCTGCGCCAACTCCGCTATTTCGTCGCCGTCGCCGAGGTCGAACACGTCGGCCGGGCCGCCGAGCAGCTGCACATCTCCCAGTCGCCGCTCAGCCGCCAGATCGCCCAGCTGGAGAAGAACCTCGGCCTGACCCTCTTCGAACGCAGCCAGCAGCGCATCCGGCTGACCTCCGACGGCCGCGTGTTCCTGACCGAGGCGCACGCCCTGCTGCGCCACGCGGACCGCCTGGAGAACCTCGGCCGCCGGCTCGGCCGGGGCGAGGAGGGCGGCCTGTGCATCGGCTACGTAGCCGACGCCATGCACACCGGCATCCTGCCCACCGCCCTGCGCACCCTGCGCGATCAACGCCCGGGCATCCACGTGGCGTTGTACGACCAGGAGTCGGCGGAGCAGTTCGAGGGTCTGCGCCAACGCAGCTTGGACATCGCGCTGGTGCGGACGCCTCCGGCGGCGGACGACCCGGATCTGAACGCGGCCCCTTTGCTGAGCGACCCCCTCCTGCTCGCGCTCCCGGCCGAGCATCCCCTCGTAGAACAAAGGGAGTTGACCCCCGCAGCCCTCGACGGTCAGCCCTGGATCGCGGTCGGTGACGACTCCCAGGACCCGGCCTGGCGGGACACGTTCGTGGCGTCCTGCGTGGCCGCCGGCTTCCGGCCGGACATCCGCCTCGACGCGGCCGATCCGCTCACCGCGCTGGGCCTGGTCGCCTCCGGCCTCGGCCTCGCGCTGATCCAGAAGAGCATGATGCGCGGCACGACGGAGGGCGTCGCGGTGCGCGAGCTGCCCTGGTACGGCGGGTCGGTCCAGCTGTGGGCGGCCTGGCACCGGGTGGATCTCCGCCCGGTGGTGGCGGCGTTCCGGGAAACGGTCCTCGCGGGCCGGGGTGCGCCTGGAGCGACGGCGTAGATCCCTCGGGAGCGGGCGCGGGAATAGCCGTACGTGGGCGACCGTTCTGCGGGTATGGTTGAACAGTCAACAACATGGAGGATGAGCGACCATGCAGTTCGGGATCTTCAGCGTCGGCGATGTCACGCCGGACCCGACGACGGGCCGGACGCCGACCGAGCGCGAGCGCATCAAGGCCATGGTCGCCATCGCGCTGAAGGCGGAGGAGGTCGGCCTCGACGTCTTCGCGACCGGCGAGCACCACAACCCGCCCTTCGTGCCGTCGTCCCCGACGACGATGCTCGGCTACATCGCGGCGCGGACGGAGAAGCTGATCCTCTCCACGTCCACCACGCTCATCACCACGAACGACCCGGTGAAGATCGCCGAGGACTTCGCGATGCTCCAGCAGCTGGCCGACGGCCGTGTCGACCTGATGATGGGCCGCGGCAACACCGGCCCGGTCTACCCCTGGTTCGGCCAGGACATCCGCCAGGGCATCAACCTCGCCATCGAGAACTACGCCCTGCTGCACCGGCTGTGGCGCGAGGACGTCGTGGACTGGGAGGGCAAGTTCCGCACACCGCTGCAGAGCTTCACGTCCACGCCCCGGCCGCTGGACGACGTACCGCCCTTCGTGTGGCACGGCTCGATCCGCTCGCCGGAGATCGCCGAGCAGGCCGCGTACTACGGCGACGGCTTCTTCCACAACAACATCTTCTGGCCGGCCGACCACACCAAGCGGATGGTCGAGCTGTACCGGGCGCGGTACGCCCACTACGGGCACGGCACGCCCGAGCAGGCGATCGTCGGCCTCGGCGGCCAGGTCTTCATGCGTCGCAACTCGCAGGACGCGGTGCGCGAGTTCCGCCCGTACTTCGACAACGCGCCGGTGTACGGCCACGGGCCCTCCCTTGAGGACTTCACCGACCAGACCCCGCTGACCGTCGGCTCCCCGCAGGAGGTCATCGAGAAGACCCTCGCGTTCCGGGACTACGCCGGTGACTACCAGCGTCAGCTGTTCCTGCTGGACCACGCGGGCCTGCCCTTGAAGACCGTCCTGGAGCAGCTCGACCTGCTCGGCGAGGAGGTCGTGCCGGTGCTCCGCGAGGAGTTCGCGAAGGGCCGTCCGGCGGATGTACCGGAGGCGCCGACGCACGCGTCCCTGCTGGCCGCCGCGCGGAAGCCGCGTACGGAGAACGAGACGGAGAAGGAGACCGTGGCATGAAGCTCGTAGTCGTCTCGGCGGGGCTGAGCGTGCCGTCCTCGACGAGGTTGCTGGCGGACCGGTTGGCGGCGGCCACGGCGGGTCGTACGTCGGCGGAGGTACAGGTGGTGGAGCTGCGTGACCTCGCTGTGGAGATCGCGCACAACTTCACCAACGGTTTTCCCGGCAAGGCGCTCTCCGCTGCGCAGCAGGCGGTGACCGACGCCGACGGCCTGATCGTCGTCACGCCGGTCTTCTCGGGCTCGTACAGCGGACTCTTCAAGTCCTTCTTCGATGTGCTGGAGAAGGACGCGCTGGTGGGCAAGCCAGTACTGATCGCCGCGACGGGTGGCACGGCCCGGCACTCACTGGTCCTGGACCACGCCCTGCGTCCCCTCTTCTCCTACCTCCGTGCCGTGGTCGTCCCGACCGGGGTGTACGCGGCGTCGGAGGACTGGGGATCGGAGGGACTGCCGGAGCGGATCGAGCGGGCGGCGGGGGAGCTGGCGGCTCTGATGACGGGTCTGTCGGCGACACGGACGGAGAAGCGGGACGACTTCGAGGTGATCCCCTTCGCTGATCAGCTTGCCGCGCTCGCGCCGACCAGCCCGTCCGGCGTTTGAGGACGAGGCCGTCCAGGCCGACAGCGGGGGTCTGGGGGCGGCCCGCCCGGACCGTGCCGACGCCGCCGCGCTGGTCCGCAAGGCGGTGAGTCAATGACCCCGGAGCCGATTAAGATCGGA
>NZ_JBSFLV010000243.1:0-8893 GCF_053599215.1 Streptomyces sp. NPDC001002
CGGGCTACCACGATGAACTGGGCACCTACTACGGCACGAACACCCTGCGCGGGGTGCCCAGGTCGGGGCCGCCGCGCGGGGTGTTCGTGTGATCGGGATGCAGCCCGAGCAGCCGCAACGCCCCGCCCTCCACCTGAACCGAGAACCAACCACGCCACCGCCCGCTGACCGGATCCACCCCACAGGCAAGCCCGAAGCACAGCTCGTCATCATCGAACGGCATCCAGTCGATGCCACGCTCGCGCAGTCAACCGAGCAATTCCCGCCGGGGATTGGGGCGCCCGGGCAGATTCTCGACACTCAACACCTGCACCCACTCGACCTGGCCCACTGCCGGCTCGAGACCCATCTCCACCTCGTATCTTGTCATCAGTCCCCGCCTCCTACAGACCTCGCCGCTCCTCGGCCCAGCGCCGCAGGCGTTCCACGAGAGGCACCTGTGTCGGGGGCCTCAGGATGAACTTGTTCTTCATCTCGTCGAAGCAGCTCAGGTAGCAGGACACATGGTCGCCCACCTGGTAGTTGTCGTCATCGTCGATGTAGAGGACGTCGATGAGGCCGTCCCGTGAGAGGCCCAGGTCCACGATGACTCCCCAAGGGAAGACGGCCGTGGCCTCGCCCTCGACGAGGGTCCCCACGAGGCACATCTCGGCTTCGGGCACCTCGGCGTCGGTCATGTTCCGTCACCTTCCACGAGCAAGGGACCGCCATCAGTCCAGCCGTTCAGGACGAACTCTGTCGACCAAGTGCATCAATGCTTCCTCCGGGCTCTCGCCGTACCGGGCGAGAAACGCGTCGTAGGCGCCGTACGTCCGGCCTCCCTCGGCAACCAGAAGCACGAGATGGCCGGAAGCCGCGGTGCCAATGGGCGTCAGCTTCTCTCCCGTTCGCTGCTCGTATCCCCTCAGCTTTTCGCCGTTGACCATGCGACTGGCGCGCTCGGCGTTCAGTTCGCAGCGGTGCGTCCCCGGATCGAGCGGATGGCGTGGGTAGTCGAAGCCGGCTCCGTTGAATTCCTCGACGAAACGCAGCGCCGTCGACGAGCAGTGGATTCCCAGCTCCTCCCAGACATCCCTGATGCGGCGGACGTCCGCTTCGGAAGCCACCCACCGGGCGTCCTTCGCCAGGACGGCCGACAGCCTTTCTGACAGTCCTGTCCCGCGAGGGCCATTCGACCGATCCGTCACGCACGCCGCCCCCTCCCTGAATCCTTCCGCACCAGATCCCGTCGCTCCCTGATCCTGCGCAGGCGTTCCGCACGAGGCACCTGTCCCGGTGGCCTCAGGATGAACTTGCGCTTTTGCTGGTCGAAGCATTCCAGGTAGCAGGACACCCGATCTCCCACCTGGTAGTTGTCGTCGTCCTCGATGTACAGGACGTCGATGAGGCCGACCCAGGTCCACGATGACGCCCCACCGGAAGACGGCGACGGCCTCGCCCTCGACGAGGGTCCCCATGAGGGCCGTCTCTGCCTCGCTGAGTTCAACGTCGGTCATGCTTCCTCGTCGTCTTCCAGATACCAACCGCGCCCGGTCATGCGTTCCTTCAGCCGCTCCACCTGTTCAGCGGGCGGTTTCCGATGGGACTGGGCGGCGGCCGCGCGGTTGCGCACCACATGACGGTCGAGACCGAAAGCTGCCTCCACCACCACGCCGAGATTCCGCTCGGACAACAGGTCGGAGAGGACCACGAGCAAGGGATCGTAGTCTGCGTCGTCCTCTCGGACACCGGCGGGAAAGACCAGCCGGAGCTGGTCGACGACTTCCGCGAGATGTGGTTCCAGGGCCATCAGTCCGCCGTCACCGCCGAGCGAGGCCCAGTCGGGCCGCGTCCTCGTGGCGGTGGCACAGTTCCTCGACACTGGTCTCGACGAAGGCGAGTGCCCCATCGAGGTCGGGGCCCTCGCCGTGCCGCCGGTACGGGGTATGGACCCCGGCCGGCCACTCGCCCGTGTCCCGCTCCAGGTCGAGCCGGACGTACGCCTCCGCCGTGATCCCCGCCTCGGTGAAGGCGAGGACCACCGCGAGCCGGTACTCGTTCGGCTCGGAGTCCCGGGCGAGGTCCATCCAGGTGATGCCGTGATGGAGCGTCACCTGCGGTGTGCCGTCCACGACATCGAGCAGTACCTGCGGGACGAGGGTCGTCTCGTCCTCGCCGCCGGAATTGCTGCCGAAGTCGTATTCCAGATAGCGGCCGAGCATGAACTCGGCCAACTGCTTCTGGAACCGGTCCAGCGACAGCAGGAATCCGGCGAACTGCTGCTCGACAGAGGTCACTACGGCACTCTCCAGCGGTGGCAGGGGTCAGGATGGGAAGGCGTCTGGGTCACGACGCCTTGAGAGTGAACAACACCCACGCCCCCTTGTGTCCACCCGTCCCCTTGTTGATCTTCATGACCACCAGGGTGAGTTTGGTCGCATCACGGACACCCGCGGCGTCCGCCACCCTACCGATCACAGTTCCGCCGAAGTCGTGCGTGAACTCCTTTCGAGCGCTCACGGGGGTGGACTGTTTGCGGATCCATTCGTTGATCTTGCTCAGGTTTGCCTGCACTGCCGCGTCGACGTTGGCCTGCGCCGTGCCGGCGTGCAGGGACGAGGCGGTGCCGCGGGCAGCTGGGTCGTTCGCCGCACGGTCCTGGATGGCGCGATCGGACTGGCCGACGTGATCCCTCGGATGCGCACCCTGGACTCCCTGGTCCTTGTCCATGTTGCCGCAGTTGTGTACCAGAACGGGCACCTCACCCACCTCGACGAGATAGGTGTGGATGTCGGCGACCGTCAGGTTGTGCACTGTCGCGGTGTGGACCGTCGTCCTGACCGCGACGACATCGATCTGTACGCCCTTGTCGGTGGTGAGCGACTGACCGGGCTTCAGGTCCTTGGCGTCCACCCACCGATTCAAGTCCATTACCCAGAACGGGTGTCCGTCCGTCGCGGTCACCGTGGCCGTGGCGTCACCGCGATCGCCGTCGGTGTCGACAGTGACCTCGACCAGCTTCTTGACACCGTGGCCGGTGATGGCGGCGGTCACGGACTTGGCCTCGGTGGCGCCAGACTCGGGATCCGTGGCCCGTACCTCGTCACCGGGCTCGATGTCCTCGATCGGTTTCTCGGTGCCATCCGCCATGACGACGGTCGTGCCGGGGACGAAGCTGTTTCCCACCTTGCAGGTGGAGCCCTCCGGAGCGTCGGGCTCGGCGTCCTTGCCGCCGGTGTTGCCCTTCTCGCCCGCACCGTCTCCCTTCTTGCCCCCGGAGTCACCCTTCTTGACCTCTGGCGCGTCCTTGGCCTTGGCCGGCGGGGCCGGTTCGGGCTTCGGCTTAGGCTTTGGGGTAGTCGGCGGAGTGACGTCGTCGGCGACCTTCTTGGCGTCCTTGACCTTGTCGGCTGCTTTAGCCGCGTCGGTCGCGGTGTCAACGGCATCCACGGCCTTGTTGACGTACCGGGCGCCCTTGGCAGCCGTAGCCCCGTAGCCCGCGATCGGAATGGCCGAGGCGTAGGACAGGCCGGCATCGATGTAGTTGCCCTCGGCCGTGTACCAGAGGCCGTTGATCAGGTCGGCGGGCTCGCCGAAGCCGGGCACCAGGCCGACGACGTCGAGGACGCCGTGGCCGATCGGGCTGATCCAGGACTCGCCCCAGTACAGACCGGACGGGTCCGGGAAGATGAACGGATTGTTACGACCGTACGCGTAGGCGTTGAGGTGCTGCGGATCGTCGAAGTTCAGCGCCGGGTCGGCCGAGACGAAACGGCCGGCGACCGGGTCATACTCTCGCGCGCCGAGGTGGATCAGACCGGTGGCGTCGGCGGTTCCGCCCACGAACGCCTTGTCACCCGGCCAAGCCTCCGTCGCGGGCTTCGCACCACGCACTTCGCCGAATGGCAGGGTACGGCGCTGGACAATCGCCGAGTCCGCCGCCTTGATGGCGATCTCGGCTGTACCGTTCTGACCGCCGACCAGCCAGGTCACACCGGCCGCGGTGCGGACCCCGATCTGCTGGCCGCCGTGCGTGTAGTACCGGGTGCCCGCGAGGGTGTTCTTGGCCGTGTCGAGACGGATCTCCTGGTCGCCGAGGTAGAGCGTGACGGCACCCTTCTCCTTGCGGATCAGGCGGTTGCCGTCGGCGTCGTAGACGAAGCCGGTCTTCTGAGCCTCGTCCGGGTTGCCGGAGCTGTACGGCGTGACGGCGGCAAGGTGGCCCTCGTCGTCCCAATCCAGCTTCTGGTCCACGGCCGGTGACAGGTCCGTTGCGGCCTTGGTCCGACGGACGGTGTTGCCCGACTCGTCGTAGGCGAAGGTCTGTGCGGCCGTTACCTCCTTGGCAGACGTGACCGTGTGGGCTTCGGCCGACTGCATCGCATGGGCGTGGACGCCGCCCTTGGCGTCCGTGCCGCCCGGCTTGTAGGACGTTGTCTGGGTGATGGCGGCTGTACCCGTGGTGCCAGTGGCGTGGCGGGTCTCAAGGGTGCGGTTGCCTGCGGCGTCATAGCCGTACGAGTGCCAGTAGGGGGCCGGACCGCCGGTCGCAGCCTCGCCTCCGGACGCCGGGCAGGCAGTGGCCGTCTGGGTCCACGCGTCAGTCATCCGTCGCAGGTAGTCATACGTGAAGCACTGGACGTCGGCCGCCTTACCCTCGGGCGTGTCCGCGATCCTCTTGATGTTGCCTGCGTCGTCGTAGCCGTAGGCAAGGTCCGCGTCCGGAGTCTTGACGACCTCCCGGTCGATACGGGCGCGTTCCAGGCGCCGAGTGCCTTCCTCGTAGGTATTGGTCAGCCAGGTGTACTTGTCAGAGCTGGCCGTGCCCAGCGTGAGCTGGAGCACTTCGCCGTAGTTTGAGTAGCGGGTCTCGCGGGCGTAGTCGGCCTTGTCGCCCAGGGTGAAGGACGGCAGGCCGGTGGCCGTGTAGCCGCTGGTGAGGGTCTCCATTGGAAGGTCACCGGCGGCCGGCAGATCAATGGTGTTCAGCGAGCCGTCCGGCTTGTACGAAGCGGTGGCGGTGTAGGTGCCGGCCAGCTTGCCCTCGGCCTCCGGAACGGTGATCGAGGTCTTGGTAGGTCGTCCTGCCACGTCGTAGGAGTCGACGGACGTGGTGTACGCGTCGGCGCCGATCCATCTGGTGGCCGAGGTCAGACGCCCCTTGCCGTTGGGGACCGTCACACTGTCGTACTCCCAGCTCGCCAGCTTCGTTGCACCGTTGTGGAGCGAGCGCTGGCGGCCGAGCTTGTCGTAGTTGTAGGTGAGGGTGGTACCGCGGGCGTCCGTAGTGGTCCTGACCTGGTCAAGGTCGTTGTACGTGGTGCGCGTGGTGCCGGTGTCCGGGTCCCTGGCCAGCGTCTGGCGTCCGCGCACGTCATAGTCGTACGACCAGACGTTACCTGCCTCGTCCTTGACTTCCTTAAGCCGGTCCGCCTGGTCGTAGGAGTACGTGGTGGTGTCGGCACCACCGGTTGGCGAGGAGCCCTTGAACTGGAGCAGTTTGGTCTTCAGGCCGTGGGCGTCGGAGTAGGTTGCAGTCGGCGTCTCACCGGTCGGCGGATCCACGGTGACATGGTCGCCGTGGTACGAGGCCTTCGTCCGCCACTTCTCCGCGCCCGCCACCCGGAAGATCTCATCCGTAGGCCGCCCCGCCCCGTCATACACCGTCTCCGTCTCCCGAGGCGTCCCCTCGGAAGCGTCTGCCACGCCCACGAACGTCGTGCTCACGGCGGCCGAGTTGTAGAACGGGCCGATCTCCTTGACGGCCAGGCCGCGGGAGTCGTACTCGGTGGTCGTCAGCACGCGCCCCGAGTTCGCCGCCGGTGTCTGCGTCTGGCGCGCGCGCAGCAACCCGTCGCTCAGCTGGTGGCTGGTGGCCACCGAGCCGTTGGGCAGCAACGACTTCGTCGTGGTGACGACCGGGCCGTTGTTGCGGACCAGGTAGGCGTACTCCAGGCTCGGGGTGTCCGTGGCCTTCGCGCGGCCCGGCAGCCAGACCTTCAGCAGGCGGCCGAGGGCGTCGTACTCCAGGTCGGTGCGCTGCTTGTTGGCGTCGACCGTGGCGGTGACCAGGCCCCAGCGGGGGTCGACGGTGGAGGTGGTGGTGTTGCCGGCGGGGTCTTCGACCTTCATGCCGGTGACCGGGCCGCCGGTGGTGGGCGTGTAGGAGGTCTTGGTCGCGACGCCCGCCTGGTCGGCGGACTCCACGACCCGGCCGTGCGCGTCGTACTTGGCCGTCGAGGTCGTCACGTACTGCGGGGTGCCGTCGGCGGCGTAGCCCTTGACCTTCTCGCTGCGCACCACGTCGCCCTCGGTGGGCGTGGTGCCGTAGGTGTCGCGGTCGTCGTACCAGGTGCGGACGTCGGAGATCGCCTCGCCCTTGTACGACGGCGGGCCGTCGTCGCAGCCGACCGGAACCACCGTTACGCGCTTCAGCAGCGTCAGCAGGTTCGCGTCCGTGTTGCGGTTGTACGTGTTCGTCGTGCAGGTGTCGTCGTCGGGGTCGGCGAGGTCGCCCGAGTCCGACGAGCGCTCCAGCATGCCGTACGCGTCGTAGAAGTGCTCGATCGAGGCCCGGCGGACCTTGCCGTCGTCCAGGGCCGTGCGGGTCTTCGTGGACTTGACCGCGGCGTACGTCGCCTCGTCCGCGCCCTCCGTCGCCGTCGCGGCCGACTTCCAGGGCGTGCTGACCGTACCGGCGATCTCCTCGCCGCCGTTGAAGGTGCGCTGCTCCAGCTGGAAGCCCTGGTGGCGGGCGTCGTCACGGACCTTGGTGCCGTCGGAGGCCGTCACCGTCACGGACTTGGTGCCGCCGGACTCCTTCTCGCGGTCGCCGTCCATGCCCTGGAGGTAGGTGGTCTCGGCGCGCAGCTGCTTGCTGTCCGCGTCACCGGTTCGCACGGTCACCTTGCGGAAGCCGCGCCACTGGTTCCAGGTCTTCTTCTTCGTCTTGACCAGTTCGCTGTCGTCGAAGGCCCAGGCCGCGCCCGCGTAGTCGTACGACGTGACCTTGTTGGGGCCGGTGACGGTGACCTCGTCCTCGATCACCGTGTCGACGACGAACTTGTGGAACCAGTCCTCCTTCTCCCCGACCGTTCCCTCCTTCGACCAGAAGGACGGCATGCAGCGCTTGGTGTTGGTCTCGGGGGTGGGGAGAGTGGCCGAAGTGCACTCGGTCGGCTTGTAGTTGACCGAGATCGTGCCGCCCGTCTCCGACTGGATCGCGCGGATGCGCCACTTGTACATCGGGAGACGGTCATCGGCTCCCGTGTCCACGCGGTTGGCGTCCTGGCGCTCGTAGAAGGTGACCTTCGGGAGCTTGTTCGCGCCGCCCTTGCCGGAGTGGGTGACGGACTCCAGCCACATCGCCGGGGAGTGGGTTGTGTCGGCGCTCTGGTACTTGTGCGCCAGGTCCCACACATCGACGTCCGCGTACTTGCCGTCGGAGCCCAGCGTCTGCGTGGTGACCTTCGACAGGCGCTTGCGGGTGAAGAAGGTCGGCGACCACTGGTCCTTGCACTCCGTGTCGGAGGTGCAGATCTGGTCGAACGGCACGTCCGGCCAGCGGGTGGCGGTGGACTCCTTCAGGTCGCCGGGCTCGCAGTCCGCGGCGGCACCGGTGCAGCGTTCGGCGGTGGTGAAGACGACCTGGGCGGGGGCGGTGGTGGAGTTCTCCTTGCCCTCCTGCTCGCCGTACTCGACGCGCTTGAGGTAGCCGCCGCGGTCGTACGAGACCACCTTGTCACCGCGGACCGTGTCGTACTTGTTGGTCTCGGTGCCGTAGTAGTAGGTCATCGAGTTGCCGTGGACGTCGACGACGTAGTCGAGGTTCCAGCGCCAGGTCTGCTGGCAGCGGGAGTCCTTGAACGTGTCCTTGTGGCAGGGCTCGTCCTTGTCGTCGCCGAAGACCGGGACCTCCCAGGAGGAGCCGGTGTTCTCGGCGTCGGCCGCCTCGGACTCCCGCTTGCCCTTGCCGAAGAAGTAGCGGGTGCCGTCAGTGGTGGTGACGACCCAGTACTCCTTGTTGTCGTCGGAGTTGAAGCCGCCGGTCCTGCGCTCGACACGGGTGCCGTCGTCCTGCTTCAGCCGCCACTCGTCCGCCGACTTCTTCACCAACTCACCGGCCCGGCCACCGAAGTTCATGGTGGCGTTGTCGGAGTGCCAGCACAGGTCGTACTTCTGCGCGCCGGCCTCGTCGTGGCCGTCGTCGGTGCAGGAGCGGTAGGCCCGCTCGATGTAGCCGGCGCTGAGGTCGAAGCCCTCGCCGGCCCAGGAGGTCTGGTTGTTGCTGCTGGCGGTACGGCCGTCCGTGGACGCCGAGTTGTAGGCCAGGCCCAACTGCGGGGACGGGCCCGCGACGGCGGGCGGGACCCGCAGCGGGTACTGCCAGGTGAACGCACCCGTCTGGGCCGCCACTTGCCAGGAGGCGGAGGGCGCGAGAGAGGTCGCCGTGTAGGCACCGGAACTGCCGGAGGGCGCCGCGGCGACCGCGAGCAGCGGGGCCTTGGCACCGGCGACCGCGGCCGGCACGTCGGCGGTGAGCCGCTGGGAGCGGACGTCATTGTTCGTGGCGACGGGCGTGACCGTCCGGCAGGCGGCCGCCTTCGGCGTGGTCAGCGCGCAGGCGGGGAGTTGGACCAGGCGCAGGCGCTGCGCCCAGTCACCGCCGTACGCCTGGGCGAAGGAGGCGTAGTCGACCCCCAGGGAGACCTTGCCGGAGACGGTTCTACGGCCGTCCGCACGCGTGACCTTCAGGAGCAGACCGTCGATGCCGGCCTTCCGGGCGGCGGCGTGACCGAGAAGGTCGACCTTGGCCCGAGTCGGGGCTCCGGTACGGGACTTTCCACGTCGGTGAAGACCTCGCTCACGGTGGACGGCCGGGAGATCGCCGACGACTACGGCATCCCGCCGACCG
>NZ_JBSFLV010000244.1:0-8736 GCF_053599215.1 Streptomyces sp. NPDC001002
ACAACTTCGAGTGGTCCTTCGGCTACGCGCCCCGCTTCGGCATCGTGCACGTCGACCAGTGTCGTAGGCGTCGTGCGAAGTCGTCAGTCGATGGACGGCTTCTCGCGTCGTTCCGGGGCCCGGTCGGAGCCCGAGTCGCTGGAACCGCCGCCGAAGGGGCCCATGTTGCCCATCGCGCCGGACAGGCCCTTGAGGGCGTCGCCGATCTCGCTGGGGACGATCCAGAGCTTGTTGGCGTCTCCCTCGGCGATCTTCGGGAGCATCTGGAGGTACTGGTAGCTGAGCAGCTTCTGGTCGGCGTCGCCTGCGTGGATGGCCTCGAAGACCGTACGGACCGCCTGGGCCTCGCCCTCGGCGCGCAGGGCCGCGGCCTTGGCCTCACCTTCGGCGCGCAGGATCTGGGACTGCTTCTCGCCCTCCGCGGTGAGGATGGCGGCCTGGCGCGTGCCTTCCGCGGTGAGGATCGCGGCGCGCTTGTCACGGTCGGCGCGCATCTGCTTCTCCATCGAGTCCTGGATGGAGGTGGGGGGCTCAATTGCCTTGAGCTCGACGCGGTTTACGCGGATGCCCCACTTGCCTGTCGCCTCGTCGAGGACGCCGCGCAGGGCCGCGTTGATCTCCTCGCGGGAGGTCAGGGTGCGCTCCAGGTCCATGCCACCGATGATGTTGCGGAGCGTGGTGACCGTGAGCTGCTCAATTGCCTGGATGTAGCTGGCGACTTCGTAGGTCGCGGCGCGTGCGTCCGTCACCTGGTAGTAGATGACCGTGTCGATGTTGACGACCAGGTTGTCCTGGGTGATCACCGGCTGCGGCGGGAACGGGACGACCTGTTCACGCAGGTCGATGCGGTTGCGGATGGTGTCGATGAACGGGACGACGATGTTGAGGCCCGCGTTGAGTGTCCGCGTGTAACGACCGAACCGCTCGACGATGGCGGCACTGGCCTGCGGGATGACTTGGATTGTCCTGATCAGGGCGATGAAGACCAACACCACCAGGATGATCAGGACGATGATGACCGGTTCCATCGTCGTTCCCCGTACCCTTCTCCGCCTCGGCTCTTTCGGAAGATCTTATGGTTGTTGAAGATCTTGCTGGTCGAGCATGACAGACCGTCGCACAACTCGTGGCCTGTTCCGTTCAGTTGAGTCGTGCGAGGTCAGATGACGATCGCGGTCGCTCCCTCGATCTCCACGACATCCACTTCCTGTCCCACTTCGTAGGCACGGTCGTTGTCGAGCGAGCGGGCCGACCAGACCTCTCCGGCGAGCTTGATCCGACCGCCCGAGCCGTCCACTCGTTCCAGTACCAGGGCCTGCTTGCCCTTCAACGCGTCGATGCCGGTGCGCAGTTGGGGGCGTTGCGTGCTGTGTCGGGTCGCGATGGGCCGGACGACGGCGATGAGGGCGACCGAGACGATGACGAAGGCGAGTACCTGGATCACGACGCCGAAGCCCAGTCCGGCGGCACCGGCGGCGGCGAGGGCGCCCACGGCGAACATGCCGAACTCCGGCATGGCCGTGATCACCAGGGGGATTCCGAGCGCGGCCGCGCCGACGAGCCACCACACCCATGCGTCGATGTCGTTCACAAGGTCAATGGTATGACCGCAAGTCGTGCTGCGGACAGGGCGCAAAGGGGGTCAGGACATGGGAAGACCCTGCGCGGTCCAGCGTTCGCCGAGCTGCTCGACGACGAGGGGGAGGCCGAAGCAGAGGGAGAGGTTGCGCGAGGTGAGTTCGAGTTCGAGGGGGCCGGCGGCGAGCACCTTGCCCTGACGGATCATCAGGACGTGGGTGAAGCCGGGGGCGATCTCCTCGACGTGGTGGGTGACCATCAGCATCGAGGGGGCGATCGGGTCGCGGGCGAGCCGGCCGAGACGGCGGACCAGGTCCTCGCGACCGCCGAGGTCGAGGCCCGCGGCGGGCTCGTCGAGGAGCAGCAGCTCGGGGTCGGTCATCAGCGCACGGGCGATGAGAGTGCGCTTGCGCTCGCCCTCGGAGAGGGTGCCGAACTTCCGCTCCAGGTAATCGCTCATGCCGAGCCGGTCGAGGAAGGCGCGGGCGCGCTGCTCGTCGATCTCCTCGTACTCCTCCTGCCAGCCGGCCGTCATGCCGTACGCGGCGGTCAGTACGGTCTCCAGGACGGTCTGGCGCTTGGGGAGCTTGTCGGCCATGGCGATACCGGCGATGCCGATGCGGGGGCGCAGCTCGAAGACGTCGGTGCCGGGCTTGCCGAGCGTCTCGCCGAGGATGGTGGCGGTGCCCTTGCTGGGGTAGAGGTAGCTGGACGCGACGTTCAGGAGCGTGGTCTTGCCTGCGCCGTTCGGACCGAGGATGACCCAGCGCTCGCCCTCCTTGACCGACCAGGAGACCTGGTCCACCAGAGCCCGGCCCTCCCGGACCACAGATACGTCCTGAAGCTCCAGAACATCGCTCATGAGCGCGTTGTCTCCCCTTGCAGTCTGGCCAGGTCTCGGCGTCTCGGCTGTCGCGTGCGCGCTGGTGTGCGCAGCCCTCGATGAAATCTACGCCACCGGCCGCCCGCTCCATTCCATCGGTCCGGTCCTTAGGCTGGGGGTCATGTTCTCGGAACCACGTTCAGGGCGCCTCGCCGCATGGGGAAATGCCCTTCTTGCCGGTCTTGTCTCGCCGGACGACGCGGTGCTCGCGATCGTCGGGGACGACGCGGTGCATCGGATGGAGGGGCTGCCCGGGGAGTCGGGGCCGGTCGGGCTCACGCTCGCCCTCGGTCGGCTGCGGACGCTCGGCGCGACGGGTCTGCGCGTCGCGCTGCCGGCGCCGGGTCATCCGCTGGGCTTGAGCGGACCGCCGGAGTTCAACGCGCGGGCGATAGAGGCCGAGGAGGCGGTGGTCTGCTACGGGGCCGCGCTGGGGTTGGTGCCCGAGGTGTACGAGGCCGGGCCGGACGGCGATGTCCATGTCGAAGTCGTCTGGCACTGTCTGCCGGTGCGGGAGGCTCCGCCGGCGGATGTGCCGTCGCTCGGTGAGGCGGAGCGGGAGCTCGCGGAGGCCCTTCGGGACGCTACGGAGGTGCTGTCCCGGTTGGACGTCGCCGGGTCGGGGCCGGTGGCGGACGCGGCGATCGAGGCGTACCGGGCTCGGGCGGAGCGTGGGCGTGAGGTGTTGGCGCCGGGGTATCCGCCGCGGGCGGCGCGGGTGTTGGAGCTGGCCGAGCGGGTGGGGATGCTCGTCGCGCTGGCTGAGTCCAACGGGCATGGCGGGGCGGTGACTTCTGGGGAGATGGCGGCTCGGGCGTTGGCGTTGCGGCCGGTTGAGCGGACGGCTCGGCGGGCGCAGGTCGCGGCGTACAACTCCGTTGTGGAGGAGCGGGAGCGGTGGTGAGGTTCGGTTCGTTGGTTGGCCTGCGTTGACGTGAGCGTCTGGGGGCTGCCGCCCCCAGGCCCCCGCTGTCGGCCCTGAACGGGCCTTGTCCTCAAACGCCGGACGGGCTGAAAAACAAAACACCCGGACATCAGAAGGGCCCCGCCGGTCTTCATTGACCGGTGGGGCCCTTCTCGATTGTGCTGGCGTCAGTCGTTCGCGCCCTGGTTGCCGAACGCCGGGTTCAGCAGGCCGATGACGTTGACGCTGTCGCCCACGACGTTGACGGGGACGTGGACGGGGACCTGGACCAGGTTGCCCGAGCCGACGCCCGGCGACTTCACGGCCGCGCCGTCGGCACCCGCGTCGGCGACAGCGGCGCCGGCACCCGCGCCGGCGGCGATGCCGGCCACGGTGAGGGCTACGGCGGCCTTCTTGGCGATGTTCATGAGAAGCGTTCCTCCTGCGTTTGCGTATCCGACCCGGCCGCGGGTCGTGCGCTGATCAACGAGGAAGCGAACGAGGGCGGTACGCGAATCGGACATGAACCGCCCTTTCGGATCATTCGAACGACTAACTGACCGGGCCTCCCGGGGCAGCCCGGGAGGCCGGAGGTCATCGCCCGCCGTGCGGCGGAGTCAGCGGTTGAGGCCGAGGTTGCCGAAGGCGGGGTTCAGCACACCGATGACGTTCACGCTGTTGCCGACCGCGTTCACCGGGACGTGGACCGGGACCTGGACGAGGTTGCCCGAGGCGACGCCCGGCGAGCCGACGGCCTGGCCGTCGGCCTGCGAACCACCGGTGGCAGAGGCCATTCCCGCCCCGGCGGCGACCAGCCCGCCGGCCACCATCGTCACGGCCGCTGCCTTCTTCAGGTTCTTCACTTCTGAGTCCTCCTAGCGATGGCTGCGGCAGTCGCCGCAGCACGCACTGGAGAACGGCGTAGATCCACGAAGGATGCGCCATCCGGGGGACATTCCCACGACGGTATGAATCTCAGTCCGGAGCTGGACGCTCCGCATTGCCGTGCGCCCCCTTGTGCGCCGTGGATCAACCGGCCACTCCGTGACGTACCGCCCAGAGCGCGGCCTGCGTGCGGTCCGCCAGGTCGAGCTTCATCAGGATGTTCGAGACGTGGGTCTTGACCGTCTTCTCGGAGAGCACCAGGGCGCGGGCTATCTCGCGGTTTGAGCGGCCGTCCGCTATCAGGCCCAGCACCTCGCGCTCCCGCTCGGTGAGCGAACCCGCCCTCCCCTGGCCCGAGTTGGCCTCCTCCTGGGAGAGCAGCGCGCCGGCCACCTCGGGCTGGAGCAGGATGTGCCCCGCGTGCACCGAGCGGATGGCGCCGGCGAGCGCGTCCGGGTCCACGTCCTTGTAGACGTATCCGGCGGCTCCGGCGCGCAGGGCCGGGATCACCGTACGCTGCTCGGTGAAGCTGGTGACGATCAACACGCGCGCGGGGTTGGCCAGTTCGCGGAGCTTGCGCAGCGCGTCCACGCCGTCCATGCCCGGCATCTTGACGTCCATGAGGACGACGTCCGGCTTCAACTCCTCGGCGCGGGCGACTCCTTCGGCGCCGTCGGCCGCCTCGCCCACCACCTCGATGTCGTCCTGCACCTCCAGGAAGGTGCGCAGACCGCGGCGGACCACCTGGTGGTCGTCGACGAGCAGCACCTTGATTGCGTCAGCCACCGGGGACCTCCATCTCGATCGTGGTGCCCTTGCCGGGCGCCGATTGAACGGTCAGTGTGCCGCCGACGCCGCTCGTCCGGTCCCGCATGGAGACCAGGCCGAGGTGGCGTCCGGCGCGGCGGGTGGTGTGCGGGTCGAAGCCGCCGCCGTCGTCGGTCACCCGAAGGACGGCTCCGCCTCCGCGCCGGGTGAGGGTCACCTCGACGTGCTCGGCACCGGAGTGGCGGAGTGCGTTGTGCAGGGCTTCCTGCGCGACCCGCAGGACGGCTTCTTCCTGGGACGCCGGCAGTGCGCGTACTCCGCAGCTCTCGAAGGTCACGCGCGCGGAGTGGGCGCGGTCGAGGACCTGGGCCTGGGTGCGCAGGGTGGCGACGAGGCCGTCCTCGTCGAGGGCCGCGGGGCGCAACTCGACCACGGCGTCGCGCAGTTCGTCCGCGGCCTCGGCGGCGAGCGCGGCCACCTGCTGCAACTCGCCCTTGGCGCGCGCCGGGTCGCGGTCAACGAGGGCGGCGGCGGCCTGGGCGGTCAGGCGCAGGGAGAAGAGCTTCTGGCTGACCGCGTCGTGCAGTTCATGGGCGAGGCGGGAGCGCTCCTCGACGATGGTCAGCTCCCGACTGCGCTCGTACAGGCGGGCGTTGGTGAGGGCGATCGCGGCGTGCTGGGCAAGGATGTCCAGCAGTTCCTCGTCCTCCTGCGTGAAGGCGCAGCTTCCGTCCCGCTTGGGACGCAGATGCTTCTCCGTCGCCGAAGGCTTCTCGATCGCCGAACCGTTTTCCGCCGCCGAACCCTTCTCCGTGGCCGGGCGCAGCTTGTTGGCGAGGAACAGCGCGCCGATGACCTCGTCGCCGTCCTTGATCGGCAGGCCCAGGAAGTCGGACATGTTCGGGTGGGCGGAGGGCCAGCCCTCGAAGCGGGGGTCCTTGCGCACGTCGGCCAGCCGCTCCGCCTTCGCCTCGTGCAGCATCGCGGCGAGGATGCCGTGCTGGCGCGGGAGCGGGCCGATGGCCTTCCACTGCGCGTCGCTGACGCCGTCGACGACGAACTGGGCGAAGCCCCCGTGGTCGTCGGGGACGCCGAGTGCCGCGTACTGCGCGCCGAGCAGCTCACGGGCCGAGGCGACGATCGTCTTGAGGACGTCGCGCACCTCCAGGTGCCTGCTCATGGCCAGCAGCGCGGAACTGACCGCGGCGAGGCCGGACCGGGGGCCTTGACTCATGACCTCACGGTACCGGCGGGGTGTGACACCGCGGATCGGACCAGTGGCGGCCCGGACCGGGTCGGTGGACCTAGGCCGAAGGTCCCCGGAACGGCAGGCGTAGGTCGAAGGGCCCCGGCGTTCTGGGCCCCGCGTCCGACGCGGGGCGGGTGAGCCGGTTCCTACGTTGAAGGCACGCCGATCAACGGGCGGACTTTACGAGGGGACGTGTGTCATGCCGGTGGCGATCATCACGGGGGCTTCGAAAGGACTGGGCCGGGCGCTCGCCGAGGCGCTGGCCGCGCGCGGCTGGGATCTGGTGCTCGACGCCAGGAGCGAGGGGGTCCTGGCGGAGACGGCGGCGGCCGTGTCGGCGTACGGCACGCGCGTGACGGCGTTGCCGGGGGACGTCACGGACGCCGGGCACCGGGCCGAGCTGGTGGCGGCCGCGTGGCGGCTCGGCGGTGCCGACCTGCTGGTGAGCAACGCCAGCGCGCTGGGCGCGGAGCCGCTGGCACGGCTGGAGAAGCTGCCTCTGTCAGGGCTGCGGCGGGCGCTGGAGGTGAACGTGGTCGCCGCGCTGGGCCTGGTCCAGGAGGCGCTGCCGCTGCTGCGGGCGTCCACGACGGGTGGCACGGTGATCGCCGTCAGCTCGGACGCGGCGGCCGAGGCGTACGAGACGTGGGGCGGGTACGGGGCGTCGAAGGCGGCCCTGGACCAGCTCGTGGCGGTGCTCGGGGCGGAGGAGCCGGGGTTGCGGGTGTGGGCGGTGGATCCCGGGGACATGGCGACGGACCTGTACGCGGCGGCCGTACCGGACGACGACGATCCACGTCCTGCGCCGGTCGATGTGGTGCCGGCCTTCCTGCGACTCCTGGACGAGCGGCCGGTGAGCGGTCGCTACGCGGCTCCGTCGCTGCTGGTGGAGGGGCGATGACGCTGGCGATGGGGGTCCCCCCGCATGAGCGCAGCCGAGAGTGGGGGAGGGTACCGGAGGAGCTGTCGGCCAGGGTTCCGGCGGAACAGCGCGGGCCGGGGCGGGGGCGGGACTCCGTACGGCTGCTGGTGTCGCACGGCACCGAGGTGTCGCACCACGCGTTCGTGGAGCTGCCCGGGCTGCTGCGGGCCGGAGATCTGCTGATCGTGAACACGTCTCCGACGCTGGCCGCCGCCGTGGACGGCCGGATCGGGCACGCGTGCGTGGTGGTGCACTTCTCCACGCGCGGGGACGACGGTCGGTGGGCGGTGGAGCTGCGGGATCCCGTCGGAGACGGCACCACACGCGCACGTGCGGGCGGCCCGGCAGGCACGGAGGTGCGGCTGCCCGGAGGCTTGCGGCTGACGCTCACGGAGCCGCTGGGGGCGGACAGCGACCGGATGTGGTGGGCGCGGGTGTCGGGGGTGGGGGCCGGGTCATCGGGCGCTGATGTTCTCGGAATGCTCCGTGCGCACGGGCGGCCCATTCGTTACTCCTATACGGAGCGGGATCAGCCGTTGTCCGTGTATCAGACCGTGTTCGCGTTGCCGACGGACGACGGGGCGGGGAGTGCGGAGATGCCGAGTGCCGCGCGGCCCTTCACTGCGGGGCTGGTGGCGGAGCTGGTGAGTCGGGGGGTGCAGTTCGCGCCGATCACTCTGCACACCGGGGTGGCGTCGGTGGAGGTGCACGAGCCGCCGTATGCAGAGCGGTTCTCGGTGCCGGAGGCGTCGGCGCGGTTGATCAACGCGGCGCGGGCCGGGGGTGGGCGGGTCGTCGCGGTGGGGACGACGGCCGTGCGGGCGGTGGAGTCGGCCGCCGGGGCGGACGGGGTCGTACGCGCGCGTGCGGGGTGGACGGATCTCGTCGTCACCCCGGAGCGCGGGGTGCGGGTGGTGGACGGGCTGCTGACCGGGCTGCACGAGCCGGAGGCCTCGCATCTGCTGATGCTGGAGGCGATCGCCGGGCGGGCGGCCGTCGGCCGCAGTTATGAGGAGGCGCTGCGCGGGCTCTACCTGTGGCACGAGTTCGGGGACGTCCATCTCATCCTCCCGGAGGAGAACCCTCACTCGGTGCATTGCTCCAGCAACTAGCGGTGAGACTGTCACGTCCCCGATGTGAGCCCGCGCATAGGGCGCAGATCACGTACGAAGGTCGATAGGAGATAAACACTCCCCTTATGAGCGGGGCAGACAGTCCAGTCTGCCCCGTTTTGCCCTTCCTGGGTCCACTACCCGGGATCGTACGTCACACCTTTGCCTCGGCATTTTGCGGCCGCTAACAATGGCAGCCGTCGCTCAGCGCCTCGGGTTCCCCCGGGGCGTTCGTGCGGGATGGACCGGAGTCCCCCGCCGGACGAAGAGCGACCTCCGCGCTATTCGAAGAGGTCCGTCTGTCATGCCGAAGAACTTCAGTGCTCGTGGGCGCAGTCTCGCCCTGACCCGTCGCCACAGGATCGCGATCGCCGGTGTCGCCACCCTCGGTGCCGCCTCCCTCGCGTTCTCCGCCGTGCCCGGCAACGCGGAGAC
>NZ_JBSFLV010000245.1:0-8648 GCF_053599215.1 Streptomyces sp. NPDC001002
CGGATCGGCCATCATCTGCCGACCATCATGGACCCCGTCCACGGTTACCAGGTCACCAACGTCGAGGCGTCGATGTCGTCGCCCTCCTCGCTGCTGCACTGGACCCGACGGATGATCGAGATCCGCAAGCAGAACCACGCCTTCGGCCTCGGCACCTACACGGAACTGCCGTCGTCGAACCCGGCGGTGATCGCCTTCCTGCGGGAGCACGAGGACGATCTGGTGCTGTGCGTGAACAACTTCTCCCGGTTCGCGCAGCCGACGGAACTCGATCTGCGGGCCTTCAGCGGACGGCATCCGGTGGAGCTGTTCGGCGGGGTGCGATTCCCGGCCATCGGCGAGCTGCCGTACTTGCTGACCCTCGGCGGGCACGGCTTCTACTGGTTCCGGCTCCGCAAGGACGCCGCATAGAACCCCAGGGTGGGGCGGTTTCCACTGTCCCACCCGGGGCACGCATCAGTAACACCCCGACCCCCGGGGAAAGGACATGACGCTCATGTCGGACACGGTCACCCGCTTCGACGCGACAAGTACCGGCCTCCTCGCGTCACTGGACCCACTGCTGCGTGAATGGCTGCCCCGGCAGCGCTGGTTCGCCGGCAAGGGGCGTCCCGTCACCGGGTTCACGCTGGTCGCGGCCACCGAGCTGCTCCCGGCCGGCTCCCGGCTCGGCCTCTACCACCTGCTGGTCGTCGCCGAGCAGCCGCAGTCCGCAGGGGACTGCTACCAGCTCCTCATAGGCGTGCGCGAGGCGCTGCCCCCACGGCTGGCGCCCGCGCTGATCGGACACGCGGAGGAGGGCGCGCTCGCCGGACGGACGGTGTACGACGCCCTGTACGACACCCGGCCCGCCGAGGTGCTCCTGGAGGCGCTGCGCACCCAGGCCCGCATCGGCGGGCTCCGCTTCGAGCGGGACCCGGGCCAGGAGATCCCCGAGAGCCTGGCGCCCCGCCTGATGACCGCCGAGCAGTCGAACTCGTCGGTCGTATACGGCGATACGTTCATCCTGAAGCTGCTGCGCCGGATCGTGCCCGGCATCAACCCCGACCTGGAGCTCCCGCTCGCGCTCGCCCGCGAGGGCTCCCCCCGGGTGCCCGCGCCGACGGCCTGGCTGCGCTCCGAGCTGGACGGCCAGTCGTACGTGCTGGGCGTGCTCCAGCCCTTCGTGCGGGGCGCGACGGACGGCTGGGAGCTGGCCCTGCGGGAGCTGGCCAAGGGCGAGGACTTCACCGGCGAGGCGCGGGCGCTGGGCCGGGCCACCGCCGAGGTGCACACCGCGCTCGCCCGCGCGCTGCCGACGGTCACGCTGGGCCACGCCCAGCTGCGGCCGCTGGTCGACGGCATGGTCGAGCGGCTGGAGTCGGCCGCGCAGGCGGTGCCCGCGCTGCGACCGTACGTGCTCGGACTGCACTCCGCGTTCGAGGCGCTCGCGGACCTGGCCGCCGAGGGCCACACCTGGACCGCCCAGCGCATCCACGGCGACCTCCACCTCGGGCAGTGCCTGCACTCGGCCGACGGGGAGTGGTCGCTGATCGACTTCGAGGGCGAGCCTTCGAAGCCGCTCGCCGAGCGCCGGCTGCCGCAGCCGGTGGCCCGGGACGTCGCGGGCATGCTCCGCTCCTTCGACTACGCGGCCCACTCGGCGGGACCGCCCGCCCCGGACTGGGCCGCCGCCTGCCGGGCCGCGTACTGCTCCGGCTACGCGGAGGCCGCGGGCCGCGACCCGCGCACCGATCCCGTACTGCTGCGCGCGTACGAGACCGACAAGGCCATATACGAGGTCGTCTACGAGGCCCGGCACCGCCCCGACTGGCTGCCCGTGCCGATGGCGGCGATCGAGCGTTACGCCACGTCCGACCTGATCTGAGACCCAGCTTTCGCCTAGGAGGCGCCGCCCGTGACCCCCCGCCCCTCGTCCAGCGGTTCGCACACGAAGAAGACGGCCGACGCGCAGGCCCCGAAGAAGCCTGCGAAGAAGGCCACGAAACAAGCCGCTGAGAAGGCTGTCCCGGCGAAGGAGACGGTGGTCGAGAAGGCGGTGGCCGACAAGGCCGTGGCCAAGAAGGCGACGACGAAGAAGGCGGCGCAGAAGACGACGGCGAAGAAGGCGGCGCAGAAGACGACGGCGAAGAAGGCGGCGGCGAAGAAGGCGGCGGCGAAGAAGAGCCCGGCCAAGAAGAGCACCGCCAAGAAGGGTCCGGCGAAGAAGACCGCGGCCGAGGAGACGGCGCCGCCCGTCAAGAAGGCCGCATCCAAGAAGGCCACCGCGACCAAGAAAGCCGCCACCAAGAAGGCCGTCGCCAAGAAAACGGTGACCAAGAAGGCCGCGGCGCAGAAGGCCACGGTGAAGACGATCTCGGCGAAGGAGATCCCCGGCAAGAAGATCACCGAGTCGATCCCCGCCCCACCGCCGGAGGTACCCGTCTCCCCGGTCATCCCCTCCCCCGACCGCGACCGCCTGGTCGCCGGCACCCATCACGACCCGCACGGCGTGCTCGGCGCGCACCCGGTGCCGGGCGGCGTCGCGTTCCGGGCCTTCCGGCCGTACGCGCTCGCCGTCACGGTCGTCGCCGGGGACCTGCGACTGGAGCTGGAGAACGACGGGGGCGGGTTCTTCTCGGGCCTGGCGCCACTGTCGGAGGTGCCGGCGTACCGCCTGCTCGTGGCGTACGAGGGGTCGGTGCAGGAGGTCGAGGACGCGTACCGTCTGCTGCCGACGCTGGGTGAGCTGGACCTGCATCTGATCGGGGAGGGCCGGCACGAGGAGTTGTGGCACGTGCTCGGCGCGCACCCGATGACGCACCAGGGCGTGACCGGCACCCGCTTCTCGGTGTGGGCGCCGAACGCGCGCGGCGCGTGCGTGGCCGGCACCTTCAACTTCTGGGACGGCAGCGGGTATCCGATGCGCTCGCTGGGCTCCTCCGGGGTGTGGGAGCTGTTCGTGCCGGGCATCGGCGAGGGCGAGCTGTACAAGTTCGAGCTGACCCGGCAGGACGGTTCGAAGACCCTGCGCGCCGACCCGCTGGCCCGCCGCACGGAGGTCCCGCCGAACACCTCGTCCGTGGTGACCGCCTCGCACTACGAGTGGCACGACGAGGAGTGGATGGACCGCCGCGCCGACATCCCGGTGCACGAGGCGCCGTTCTCGGTCTACGAGGTCCATCTGCCGTCCTGGCGACCGGGACTGACGTACCGTCAACTCGCCGAGCAGCTCCCCGCGTACGTCAAGGACCTCGGCTTCACGCATGTCGAGCTGATGCCGATCGCCGAGCATCCCTTCGGCGGTTCCTGGGGTTACCAGGTCACCGGCTTCTACGCACCGACGGCCCGGCTGGGCACGCCCGACGACTTCCGGTTCCTGGTGGACGCGCTGCACCAGGCGGGCATCGGCGTGCTGATGGACTGGGTGCCGGCCCACTTCCCGCGCGACGACTGGGCGTTGGCGGAGTTCGACGGGCGGCCCCTGTACGAGCACGAGAACCCGCTGCGGTCGGCGCATCCCGACTGGGGCACGCTGGAGTTCGACTACGGCCGGCGCGAGGTGCGCAACTTCCTGGTGGCGAACGCCGTGTACTGGTGCCAGGAGTTCCACATCGACGGACTTCGGGTCGACGCGGTCGCCTCCATGCTCTACCTCGACTACTCGCGCGAGCCCGGCCAGTGGCTGCCGAACGAGTTCGGCGGCCGGGAGAACCTGGACGCGGTGGCCTTCCTCCAGGAGATGAACGCGACCGTGTACCGGCGGGCGCCGGGCGTGGTCACCATCGCCGAGGAGTCCACGGCGTGGGACGGCGTCACGCGGGCCACCCATCACATCGGTCCGGGCGGCTTCGGCGGTCTGGGCTTCGGGCTGAAATGGAACATGGGCTGGATGCACGACTCGCTGGACTACATGAGCCACGATCCCGTGCACCGCAAGTTCCACCACAACGAGATGACGTTCTCGATGGTGTACGCCTACAGCGAGAACTACGTGCTGCCCATCTCGCACGACGAAGTCGTGCACGGGAAGGGCTCGTTGGTGTCGAAGATGCCGGGCGACTGGTGGCAGCAGCGGGCCAACCTCCGCGCCTATCTCGCCTTCATGTGGGCCCACCCCGGCAAGCAACTCCTCTTCATGGGCCAGGAGTTCGCCCAGGGCTCCGAGTGGTCCGAGGCCTACGGCCCCGACTGGTGGCTCCTGGACCCGGGGTACGGTGCCGAGCCCGACCACCGGGGCGTCCGCGATCTCGTCCGGGACATCAACACCGTCTACCGCCACACCCCCGCCCTGTGGCAGCAGGACATCAAGCCGGTCGGCTTCCAGTGGATCGTCGGCGACGCGGCCGAGGACAACGTCTTCGCGTTCCTGCGCTACGACGCCGACGGAGGCCCGCTCCTCGCGGTCTCCAACCTCGCCCCGGTCGTCCGCCACGACTACCGCCTCGGCGTCCCCGACGACATCCCCGCCTGGGCCGAGACGCTCAACACCGACCTCGGCAAGTACGGCGGCAGCGACGTCACCAACCCGGACGACATCAAGCCGGAACCCCAAGCCTGGCACGGCCGCCCGGCCAGCATCCGACTGACGCTCCCGCCGCTGGCAACGTTCTGGTTGCGGCCCGCCTGAGGCGGGTGGGGCGTTCTATAGTTGCCCGGGTCAACGTCGGTGCGCCCACGGGGGGGTTGTCGCACGTGCGATCCAACAGGTCAGTGGTGGCCGTGCTGTGCGCGCTCGCCGTAGTGCTGCTCGCCGGGTGCGGGACCGAGGTGGCCGGGCGGGGCTCGGCGACGGCGACAGCGACCGCCACGGGACCGATCCCGTGGACGCTCGCCCAACCCGCCCGGGTCACCGCGGCCCGGCTCGCCGGTGACCACCGGACACTGAGCGTCGACGCGGACGTACCGCACGGGAAGAAGCCGTGCGTGCGGGACTTCAAGGCGAAGGTCACCGGCTCCGACGCCCGGACCGTGTGGGTACAGCTCACCTTCGACTCGCCGTCGGGCGACCGGCGCTCCGGCTGCGCCGAGGAGACCAGGGCCACGGCGCGGGTCCGGCTGCCGCAGGCACTCGGCGACCGGCACCTGTCCGTCGACAACGACACGGTGTTCACCGCCGAGGACGCCAAGCCGCCCGCCCTGCGCCTGTGCGGCGAGTTGGGCTGCGACCCGCCGGCCACCGGCTGCTCCCCCGGCTCCTACGACCAGGCCCTGATGGCGGTCGGCGCGCCCGAGCACACCTATCGGGACGCCGAGCACTGCGACGGCAAGTGGCTGGTGCTGGACTTCTCCTGGCGCACCGGCCCGGCGTGCGGCGACGACACGAAGAACTCCGCCTGCACCTCCCGGCTGGGCGACCGCTTCTTCTTCCGGGCGACGAAGGCCGGCTGGAAGACGATCGCCCACAGCACGGCGGGCGGCTGCACGGACGTGCTGAAGGTCGAGCCCGCCTTCCCGACCGCCCTGTGCGCGTCGCTCGCCCCGCTCGACCCCGCCCTGCACCCCAGCTATCCGCCGGCCTCCCCCACGGCCACTGCTACGACCCGCTGACGGCGTCGGCCAGCGCCTTCGGCAGCCGCCCGGTGTGCAGCACCCCGAGCCGCTGGGTGGCCCGGGTCAGCGCCACGTACAGATCGCTCGTCCCGTACCGCCCCGGCTCCACCACCAGCACCGAGTCGAACTCCAGGCCCTTGGCCTGCCGCGGATCGAGGAGTACGACGGTCTGCGTCAGGTCGGGTTCGGCGCCCGCCGTCACTCCGTCCAGGCGCGCGGCCAGCCTGCGGTGCAGGTTGCGCGGGGCGATGACGGCGAGCCGGCCCTCGGCGGGCGTCAGCTCCTCGACCGCCTTGGCGACCGCGCCGGGCAGGTCGTCGGTGGCGCGCACCCAGGGCCGTACGCCCGTGGACCGCACCGAACTCGGCGGTTCGAAGCCGGGGTGCTCGGCGCGCACCACGGCCGCCGCGAGGTCCATGATCTCGGCGGGGGTGCGGTAGTTGACGCCGAGCCGGGTGTGCGTCCAGCGGTCCTCCACGTACGGGTCGAGGATCTTCTCCCAGGAGCCGACGCCGGCCGCCTCCGCGGTCTGCGCGGGGTCGCCGACCAGGGTCATCGAGCGGGTCGGGCTGCGCCGCATGAGCAACCGCCAGGCCATCGGGGAGAGTTCCTGCGCCTCGTCGACGATGATGTGGCCGAACGCCCAGGTGCGGTCGGCCGCCGCGCGCTCGGCCGCGCTGCGGTGGTCGTCCTCCTCCTGCCGCTCGGCGAACCGTTCGGCGTCGATGATGTCGTGCGCCGACAGGACCTCGGAGTCCTCCTCGTCCTTGTCGTCGAACTCGTAGGTGCGCGAGGCGTAGGAGACGTCCAGCACGCCCTGCGCGTAGGCGACCTGCGTCTCCCGCTCGCGGTCGGCCCGCGCCCTCGCCAACCGCTCATCCACGCCGAGGAGTTCGGCCGCCTCGTCGAGCAGCGGCACGTCGGCGACCGTCCACTCCCGGGTCGCCGGGCGGCGGATGGCGGCCGCGTCCTCGTCGGGGAGGTAGCCCACGGGGTCGGCGAGGAAGTCCGCGACCAGCCGCTGCGGGGTCAGCCGCGGCCACAACTGGTCGATGGCGGCCCATACTTCGGGGTTCTCGGCGAGATCGTCGCGGATCTGGGTGATGTCGCTCGGGTCGAGCAGGTTGCTGCCGTCGAACGGGTCCGTGCCGATGCGTTCGGCGACCATGTCGGTGAGCGTGTTGAGGATGTGCCCCTCGAAGTGCTCACGGGCCACGTTGTGCGGCAGCCGGGCGGCCCGGGTGCGCTCGCGGGCGACGCTCACCAGGCCGTCGTCGAGCATCAGGATCTCGCGGTCGTGCTCGATCGCGATCACCGGATCGGGCAGCGACTGCCAGTCGCGTACGGCGTCGGCGAGCACGTCCGCCATGTCGGCGCGGCCCTTGACCGCGGCCGCCTCACGGGTGTCCGTCGCCTTTGCCTTGACGCCGGGGAACAGTTCGCCGACGGTCGCGAGCAGCACGCCCGTCTCGCCGAGCGAGGGCAGCACCTCGGCGATGTAGCCGAGGAAGGCGGGGTTGGGTCCGACGATCAGGACCGCGCGCTTGGCGAGCAACTCCCGGTGTTCATAGAGGAGATACGCGGCCCGGTGCAGGGCGACCGCGGTCTTGCCGGTGCCGGGGCCGCCCTCGACGACCAGGATCCCGCGATGGGGCGCGCGGATGATCTCGTCCTGCTCGGCCTGGATGGTCTGCACGATGTCGTTCATGCGGCCGGTGCGCGCGGAGTTCAGCGCGGCGAGCAGCACGGCGTCGCCGGTCGGGTCCTCGTGGCCGGTGCGCTCCTGGTCGCCCAGGTCGAGGATCTCGTCGTGCAGCGCGGTCACCGCGCGCTCGTTGGTGGTGATGTGCCGGCGCCTGCGCAGGCCCATCGGGGTGTGGCCGGTGGCCAGGTAGAAGGGGCGGGCGACGGCGGCCCGCCAGTCGATCAGGATCGGCGTGCGCTCGGCGTCGTCGGTGCGCAGACCGATCCGGCCGATGTGGTGGTTGCCGCCCGCGGTGAGGTCGATGCGGCCGAAACAGAGCGAGCCGTCCACCGCGTTCAGCGCGGCGAGCAGCCCGGACCGCTCGGCGACCAGGATGTCCCGCTCCAGCCGGGCCTGCATCGGCGTGTTGCCCTGCCCGAGCGCGTCCGTGACACCGCTCTCGGTGTCCCCGCGCAGGGCGTCGACCCGCGCGTACAGTCCGTCGATGAATTCCTGCTCACTGCGAATTTCATCGCTGTTTGACAATTCCACTCCCGAGCAGATATAGTGTGCTCACTAAGCCTCTTCGCGACTCAATGCCCTGAAGTCGCGAACCATTGAATATACGCAAAGAAATCCCCCGAGCGCAATTGCTCGGGGGATTTCTCTTTATTGCGTCAGGTGTGCGGCGTCAGATCACAGCACCTCGTCCAGCTCCGCGAGCAGCCGCCGCTTGGGCCGGGCACCGACCATCGCCTTCACCGGCTCACCGCCCCGGAAGACCATGAAGGTCGGCATCGACAGCACCCGGTAGGCGTTGGTGGTCTCCGGGTTGGTGTCCACGTCCAGCTGGACCACCTTCAGCCGCTCGCCCTCCTCCGCGGCCAGCGCGCTGAGCACCGGTCCCATCTGCCGGCACGGCGGACACCAGTCCGCCGTGAACTCCACCAGCACCGGCAACTCGGCCCCGATCACCTCAGCCGTGAAATTCTCGTCCGTCACTTCCGTTACGCCTGCCGCCTTGATCACAGGTCCCGCCCTCCGAGTTCGCACAACGGTGAGTCGCTCTCGGCGGAGGCCAGCCGCACCCCGATCGTCGCCCGCACGGCCTGCAACTCCCCGATCAGGGAGTCCAGTTCGGCCAGCTTGCGCCGGTAGACCGCGAGCGAGGCGGGGCAGGTGTCGCCCTCCGGGTGCCCGGCCCGCAGACACTCCACGAACGGCCGCGTCTCCTCCAGGTCGAACCCGAAGTCCTGCAGTGTCCTGATCTGCCCGAGCAGCTTCAGGTCGCTCTCGTCGTACGTCCGGTAGCCGTTCCCGGAGCGCCGCGCGGGCAGCATCCTTCGACCAGGCGGGCGTGCGCCCCGACGACTGCCGTACGCTCGCCGATCTCGCCCGCTTCCCGTTCACCGCCAAGGCGGATCTGCGCGCG
>NZ_JBSFLV010000246.1:0-8477 GCF_053599215.1 Streptomyces sp. NPDC001002
TTTGACCTACCTAAAAAAATCACAGCCCGGGGGCCCGCACCCCCTGACAGGGTGCGGGCCCGCGTCGTCGTACGAGGTGGGTCTAGTCCTCGCCGAGGTACGCCTTGCGTACCGACTCGTCGTGCAGCAGGTCCTGGCCGGTGCCGGACAGGACGATGTTGCCGACCTCCATGACGTGACCCTGGTCGGCCAGCGACAGGGCGGCCTGGGCGTTCTGCTCGACCAGCAGGATCGTCGTGCCCTGGGACTTCAGCTCGACGATCGTCGCCATGATCTTCTGCATCATGATCGGCGACAGACCCATGGAGGGCTCGTCCAGCATCAGCAGCTTCGGCTGGGACATGAGCGCGCGGCCCATCGCCAGCATCTGCTGCTCACCGCCCGAGAGGGTGCCCGCGGCCTGCTTGCGCCGCTCCCCGAGGATCGAGAAGAGGTCGTAGGCACGCTGGATGTCCTTCTCGATGCCCTCCTTGTCCTTGCGGAGGAAGGCGCCGAGCCGGAGGTTGTCCTCGATGGTCAGGCGCGGAAAGATGTGCCGGCCCTCGGGGGAGTGGGCCAGGCCCAGCGCGACGATCTTGTGCGCGGCGACACCGTTGAGCGGCTGCCCCTCGAACGTGATCTTGCCGCCGCTGGGCTTCAGCAGCCCCGAGAGGGTGCGCAGGGTCGTCGTCTTGCCGGCGCCGTTCGTGCCGATCAGGGTGACGACCTGGCCGGCCTCGACCTTGAAGGAGATGCCCTTCACGGCCTCGATCTTGCCGTAGGCGACACGGAGGTCCTCGACCTCTAGCAGCGTGGTCACTGGAGGTCTCCCTTGGTGGTGCCGGGGGTGCTGTCCGCGACGGCGCCGGCCTCCGCGGCGGCGCTCTCCGGGGCCTCGGCCGCACCCGGGTCGCCCTCGAAGGGCTCGCCCAGGTAGGCCGCGATGACCCGCTCGTCGGCCTGGACGACCTCGGAGGTGCCCTCGACCAGCTTCTCGCCCTGGACGAGGACGGCGACGCGGTCGCAGAGGTTGAAGATGAAGCGCATGTCGTGCTCGATGACGAGCACGGCGACGCCCTTGTCGCGGATGGCGAAGACGAGCTCCTCCGTCGCCCGCGTCTCCTGCGGGTTCATGCCGGCCGTCGGCTCGTCCAGGAGCAGCAGACCGGGCTCGGACGCCAGCGCCCGGGCGATCTCCAGCTTGCGCTGCTCGCCGTAGGGCAGGTTGCGGGCGAGGTGGTCGCGCTTGTGGGCGAGACCGATGAACTCCAGGAGTTCCATGGCCCGTTCCTCGCTGGCGCGCTCGGCCCGCTTGAAGCCGGGACCGCGCAGCAGCGCCGACCAGAGGCCTTCCTTCGTCCGGGTGTGCCGGCCGACCAGGACGTTCTCCAGGACGGTCATGTTGGCGAACAGCCGGATGTTCTGGAAGGTACGGGCGATGCCCGCCTTCGTCACCAGGTGCGGCTTCGGCGGCAGGACGGTCCCCTTGTAGGAGACCGTGCCCTCCGTCGGGATGTACAGGCCGGTCAGGCAGTTGAAGAACGTTGTCTTGCCGGCGCCGTTCGGGCCGATCAGACCCACGATCTCACCGGAGTTGACGGTGAAGTCGACCGAACGCACGGCGGTCAGGCCGCCGAAGCGCATGGTGACGTCGCGGGCTTCGAGTACAGGTGTCGTCATGGCTCCTACGCCCCTGCCTTCGTGACGGCCGGCTCGTCGCTGAGCGTTTCGGTGTCTGGTACGTCGAGTTGGCCGGTCTCGTGGAACTCGAGCTGTCGGCGGCGGTTGGCGATGATGCCCTCGGGGCGGAAGCGCATCAGGAGGATGAGCGCGATGCCGAAGGCGAGCAGCGACTTGTCCTGGAGGAACACGAGCTTCTCCGGGAGGAGGTAGAGCAGCGCCGCGCCGAGCAGCGGACCCGCGACCGTGCCCATGCCGCCGAGGACGACGGCGGCAAGGAGGAAGGCCGAGTTGGGCGGGGTGGAACCGGCGAACTGGTACGGGTTCGGCACCACGCTGTACGTCACGTGCGCGCTGACCGTACCGGCGAGGCCGGCCAGCGAGGCGCCGAGCGCGAAGGCGATCAGCTTGACCCGGAAGCCGTTGATGCCCATGGCGGTGGCGGCGGTCTCGTCCTCGCGGATGGCGATCCAGGAGCGGCCGATACGGGAGTCGGCGGCCCGCGTGTAGATCAGGACCACGAGGGCCATGATCAGGACCATCAGCAGGTAGTAGTTGGCGAAGCGGCCGAGGGTGATGCCGGCGACGTCGTGCGGGTTGCCGAAGTTGAAGCCGAAGAACGACAGGTCCGGGATGGACGGGATGCCGTTGGGGCCGTTGGTGATGTCCGGACCCGACTGGCCGTCCATGTTGTTGACGGCGATACGGAAGATCTCTCCGAAGCCCAGGGTGACGATGGCGAGATAGTCGCCGCGCAGCCGCAGGGTCGGCGCGCCGATGAGCACGCCGAAGATCAGCGAGGCGGCGGCGCCGGAGAGGGCGGCGGCCCAGAAGGGGAACTGGACGCCGGAGAACTTGGAGAACTCGGAACCGGAGACCAGGGCCGCGGTGTAGGCGCCGACGCCGAGGAAGGCGACGTATCCGAGGTCCAGGAGGCCGGCGAGGCCGACGACGATGTTCAGGCCCAGGGCGACCGTCCCGAAGATCAGGATGTTCACGCCGATGTTGGCGTAGTGGTCGTCGGTCTGGGTGAACGGGAAGGCGATGGCCGCGAGGAAGCCCATGGCCAGGGCGAAGCTGCGGTTCGCGGCGATGATGTGGGAGAACCGGTCCAGCAGACCGGCGGTGTGCATCGCCCAGAGGGCGAAGACGACCACGATCAGGTAGCCGACGAAGAGCTCGCCGTACTCGGTGTCGATGCCGTAGGTGAAGACGGCCAGCCCGATGATGCTGACGACCGTGATCACGACCCGCTGGATCCAGGGGGAGACGGGCGCGGCGGCCGGGATGCGGTCGGGCTTGGCGACGTACGCCTTGAGGGTCTCCTTGGTGGTCTCGCCGACCTGCTCCGGGAGGGCGAGGGCACCGAGCACGGGCAGCAGGGAGGCGACGGCGGCCACCCAGCCGCCGGGCTCCAGGTTCGCGAGGCCGTTGAGCTTGGTGGCGATCGCGATGACCGTGTACCAGGTGGTGCCGAACGCGCCGAGGGCCAGGAGCACCAGGGGCGCGTTGTTGCGGGCCGGCATCAGCCAGCCGAGGCCGCGGATGCCGTAGGAGGCGAGCGCGAAGACGGCGGTGAGGACACCGGCGATGAAGGTGAGCCACTGCAGGCCGCCCGGGTAGCCCGTGACCGTGAGGTCGCCGGGGAACTCGGAGGTCCAGGTCCACGACATGAACGCGGAGGCCGCCGTGGCGATGCCGCCGACGAGCAGGAGCGCGCGGGCGGCGGACAGCGGCAGCGGGATCAGGCCGCGCGTGGCGGTGTCCGCGGACGGGGTCTTGGTCGTCTCGGTCACGCTGATCACGCCCTGTCCGCGACGCGCTCACCGAGCAGCCCCTGAGGCCTGAACAGGAGCACGAGGATGAGAAGAACGAAGGCCCAGACGTTGGCCCAGCTCTGACCGCCGAGCTTGTCCATGCCGGGGATGCCGTCGATGTAGGCGGAGGCGAGGGTCTCGGCGACGCCGAGGACGATACCGCCGAGCATGGCGCCGTAGATGTTGCCGATGCCACCGAGGACGGCCGCGGTGAAGGCCTTCAGGCCCATCAGGAAGCCCATGCGGTAGTCGATGCTGCCGTACTTGAGGCCGTAGGCGACCGCGGCGACGGCGGCGAAGAGACCGCCGATGGCGAAGGCGATGACGATGATGCGGTTGGTGTCGATGCCCATCAGCTGCGCGGTGTCCGGGTCCTGCGCGGTGGCCTGCATCGCGCGGCCGGTCCGGCTCTTGCGCACGAACCAGGCGAGGCCCGACATGCAGACGATGGCGGCGACGACCAGGAAGATGTCGGCGTCCTTGATGGTGACGGAGCCGATGTCGTGCGTGGCGTCCAGGCCGGGGAAGGCGCGGGCGCGGTCGGCACCGGGGTAGAAGTTGCGGACCAGTTCCTGGAGGGCCAGGGAGAGACCGATGGCGGTGATGAGCGGTGCCAGGCGTGGTGCTCCGCGCAGTGGTCGGTAGGCGAACCGTTCCGCTCCGACCGCGATGAGGACGGCGACGATCGCACCGCCTATCAGCATCAGGGGGACGGCGACGGCCAGGTTGGTGCCGTCGGGAAGGATGTAGAGGTAGACCGTGAGGGCGCCGAAGGCCCCGGTCATGAAGATCTCGCCGTGCGCGAAGTTGATGAGCTGGACGATGCCGTACACCATCGTGTAGCCGATGGCGATCAGCCCGTACATCGAGCCTAGAAGCAGCCCGTTGGCCAGCTGCTGCGGCAGGGTGTTCACCGCATGGCCTCCATGTCGCTGGGTCGTGTGCACAGATTCGGTGGTGTTGTGCACGGGGCGTGTACAAGGTCTGGGTGTGGAAACGGGCCGCGCGGTCGGGATCCTCCTTCCGCGCGGCCCGTTGGTGCGACGTGCTGGGGCTGACAGATCAGCCTGCGGTGCCCGTCTTGACAGCCTTCCACGCACCGTTCGTGACCTGGTAGACCGTGAGCTGCTTGTTGCCGGTGTCACCGTACTGGTCGAAGGAGACCTTGCCGGTGATGCCCTCGAAGTCCGACTTCTGGACCTCGGGGATGAGCTTGGAGCGGATGTCGTTGATGTCGCTGGGCAGCTTGTCGCCGTTCGCGTCCTTGACGGCCTTCAGCGCCTTGATGATCGCCGAGGCGGCGTCGTAGGAGTAACCGCCGTAGGCGCCGTAGTCACCCTTGTAGCCCTTGGCCTTGTAGGTGTCCACGAACTGCTTGGCGGCCGGCAGGGTGTCGACCGGGACGCCGACGGAGGTGGCGAGGTCGCCCTCGGAGGCCTTGCCCGCGGTCTCGATGTAGGTCGAGGCGAACATGCCGTCACCGCCGAACAGCGGGATCTTCACGCCGGCGTCCTTGAGCTGCTTGGTGATCAGCGAGGACTCGTCGTACTGGCCGCCGTAGTAGAGCAGGTCGGCGCCGGAGTTCTTGATCTTGGTGACGAGCGAACCGAAGTCCTTGTCACCGGTGTTGACGTGGTCGGTCTGGACGACCGTGCCGCCGAGGCCCTTGAACTTCTCGCCGAAGATCTTGGCGAGGCCGGCGCCGTAGGTCTGCTTGTCGTCGACGACGAAGGCCTTCTTCTTCTTGAGGCCGTTGTACGCGTAGTCGGCGGCGAAGCTGCCCTGCAGCTCGTCGGTGGTGGCGGTGCGGAAGTACGTCGGGTACGGCCGCTTCTTGTCCGTCTGCCAGTTCTTGCCCTGGGTCAGCTCGGGGTTGGTGTTCGAGGGGGAGATCTCGACCATGTTGGCGGAGGCGAACACCTGCTGCATCGACTGGGCGACGCCGGAGTTCAGCGGGCCGACGGTGCCGATGACCGTCTTGTCGCCGACCAGGGCCGTGGCGTTCTGCTGGCCGCTGGCGGGCTGGGCCTTGTCGTCCAGGGCCTTGACCTTGAACTTGACGCCCGGGACCCAGTTGTTCTTGTTGGCGTCGTCGACGGCGACCTGAACGCCGTACTGGATGCCGAGGCCGGTGGTGGAGTTCTCACCGGACAGCGGGGCGTCCACGCCGATGGTGTAGGTCGTGGTGCCGCTGTCGCTCTTGTCACCGCTGTCGTCTCGGGAGCCGCAGGCGGTGAGGGTCAGAGCTCCACTCGCAAGAACGGAGGTAAGTATCACCAAGGAACGCTGTCGCACAATCAGTCCTTTCCGCAGGCACCTCCGCCTAGGTGAGGGCGGCAGATGCCTCTGGTACCGAACTCCCGATGGAGCGGTGACTGGCCGTGACTCTAAGCCCGTCTGTAGGCGGCGGCATCGCCGTGGGCTCGCTTGTGACTTTCTTGTTATGCCGTGATGCGGGGCGAGCCCTACGAAAGTGGGCTCTCAGCCGTTTTGGCGGATTTTCCGCTCAGTCCGCATTCTGAGAACCCGCACTTCCGGTTGGCCGCGGGCCTGGTCGCAAGGTTGCCGGTCCGCAGGCCCCGTGGAGGAGCTCGGAAAGGTCCCGGGCGTACCCGCCGTCGAAGATGAAACTGTGGCGTTGTATTGCGCGTGTGTTACGCAGCGTTACGTCAAGAAAAGGCAGCTCCGCGTTCCGGGGCAGTCCCGAACAGTCGGATACGGATATTTCGACGGCGATCCGCCGGGGTGCTCCGGCGTGCACGGTGAAGCTCCGCTCGGGCGCGACATGTGCGGTGAGGCCGGGGAAGGCGGCGCCGTCGACCCGCAGGGTGACCGGGGGTCCGTGGTCGACGGAGACGGCGAACCGGAAGAGGCCGC
Organism: Streptomyces sp. NPDC001002; assembly: GCF_053599215.1. Lineage (NCBI taxonomy): Bacteria > Bacillati > Actinomycetota > Actinomycetes > Kitasatosporales > Streptomycetaceae > Streptomyces > Streptomyces sp. NPDC001002. The sequence goes on from NZ_JBSFLV010000246.1 coordinate 6,354, forward strand.
TGGTGGCACGGGCGTCGGGAGTGGGCGGGGCGACGGGTGTGTCGACGCGTCCCAGGTACTCCCAGACGGTGACGTTGGCGGGGTACGGGAGCGGCTCGGGCGGCTCGGCCCGGTCGGGGGCGCCGGCGGTCGGCAGCAGCACAACTCCGGCCGCGGCCAAGGCGATTGCCCCCGCGGCGAGCACGGCCCTGCGGGTCCCGGGCGGCAGCGCGCCCCAGTGCCCGGCGAGGCTTCCTGCGGGACGACGGTTCGTGAACCGGTCGGTGAGGCGCGGCGCGTCGGAACCGATGACGTCGTGACTCTCGTCCGCCTCGGGCCCGTTGACCGGTTCCACGGGCCCGATACCGCTCATGACCGCAGCCCCATGGACAAACGGTAGGTCAGGGCGCCGGAGCTGGAAAGACGCCCGCCGCCACGGCCGCGATCAGCCGGCGGCGCGCACGTGCTCCCCGTCCCCGGGGCGCACGTCCCGCAGCAGACAGGTCAGCCGCGCGGTGCACACCCGCCGGTCCTCCTCGTCACTGATCACGATCTCGTACGTCGCCGTCGAGCGCCCCCGGTGCACGGGCGTGGCCACGCCGGTCACCAGGCCGGAGCGGGCGCCGCGGTGGTGGGTGCAGTTCAGGTCCACGCCGACCGCGATCTTGGAGCTGCCGCCGTGCAGCATCGACCCGACCGAGCCGAGGGTCTCGGCCAGCACCGCGGAGGCGCCGCCGTGCAGAAGTCCGTACGGCTGGGTGTTGCCCTCCACCGGCATGGTCCCGACCACGCGGTCGACGGAGGCCTCCAGGATCTGCACGCCCATCCGGTTGCCCAGGTGCCCCGCGGAGAACAGAGCCGGCAGGTCGACGCCGAGCTCCGCGTACTCGTCGATGACTTCCTGCGGGAACTTCACGTGCTGCTGCTCGCCCATGGGGCCGGCTCCGTTCTCGTACGCCTGACGGGTGGACCTGTCGGCTGAGCAAACGCTCAGTCGGTGGTCGATTGTTCCAGACGGACGACGACGGACTTGCTGGCCGGGGTGTTGCTGGTGTCCGCGGTGGCATCGAGCGGGACCAGGACGTTGGTCTCCGGGTAGTACGCCGCCGCGCACCCCCGTGCCGTGGGGTAGTGCACGACCCGGAAGCCCGGCGCGCGCCGCTCGACGCCGTCCTTCCACTCGCCGACCAGATCGACGTACGACCCGTCGGCGACGCCGAGCCTGCGGGCGTCCTCGGGGTTCACGAGGACCACCCGGCGGCCGTTCTTGATGCCCCGGTAGCGGTCGTCCAGGCCGTAGATCGTGGTGTTGTACTGGTCGTGCGAGCGCAGGGTCTGCAACAGCAGCCTGCCCTCGGGCAGTTGGGGGAACTCGACGGGCGCGGCGGTGAAGTTGGCCTTGCCGGTGGCGGTCGGGAAGCGGCGCTCGTCGCGCGGGGCGTGCGGGAGGGCGAAGCCGCCGGGGTGGGCCACGCGCGCGTTGAAGTCGGTGAAGCCGGGGATCACGCGGGCGATGCGGTCGCGGACCGTCGCGTAGTCCTTCTCGAACTCCTCCCAGGGAGTGCGGGATTCCGCGCCCAGGACGCGCCGGGCCAGCCGGCACACGATGGCCGGCTCGGACAGCAGATGGGTGCTCGCGGGCTCCAGCCGGCCCCGGGAGGCGTGCACCATGCCCATGGAGTCCTCGACGGTCACGAACTGTTCGCCGCCGCCCTGCAGATCGCGCTCGGTGCGGCCGAGGGTGGGCAGGATCAGCGCCCGCGCGCCCGTGACGGCGTGCGAGCGGTTGAGCTTCGTCGACACGTGCACGGTGAGCCGGGCGCGCCGCATGGCCGCCTCGGTGACGTCCGTGTCGGGGGAGGCGGAGACGAAGTTGCCGCCCATCGCGAAGAAGACCTTCGCCACGCCGTCGCGCAGCGCGCCGATGGCCCGTACGACGTCGTAGCCGTGCTCGCGCGGCGGGGCGAAGCCGAACTCCTTCTCCAAGGCGTCCAGGAAGGCCGGCGCGGGGCGCTCGAAGATGCCCATGGTGCGGTCGCCCTGCACGTTGCGTGCCCGTCGTCACCGCCTCCAGCACCACCGCGGAGAAGCAGGCCGCCACCTTCACGGTCGTCCCCGGCCTGGCGGACGCCAACGCCTTCTCCT
>NZ_JBSFLV010000247.1:0-8472 GCF_053599215.1 Streptomyces sp. NPDC001002
GGACCGGGGCTTTTCTCCCGAGCGGACGACCAGGTTCGAACTGGCGACCTCAACCTTGGCAAGGTTGCGCTCTACCAACTGAGCTACGTCCGCGCTGCGCCGTACCGACTGTGCCGTGGCGCGAGAGCAACTATACCCAACCTCGCTCCCGTGCGAGACGCACTGCCGAGTGCCGGTTCTCCGCCCCGAGTTTCGAGACGGCCGACGACAGATAGTTCCGTACGGTCCCCTGGGACAGCGCGGCCCGTTCGGCGATCTCCGCGACGGGGGCTCCGTCGGCGGCGAGTTCCAGTACCTCGGCCTCGCGCGCGGTCAGCGGTGAGTCGCCGGAGGCGATGGCGTCGGCGGCCAACTCGGGGTCGACGTAACGGTTTCCGGCATGCACCGTGCGGATGATCTCCGCAAGCCGCTGCGCGCTCACCGTCTTCGGGACGAACCCGCGCACACCCGCCGCGAGCGCCCGCTTCAGATGCCCGGGCCGGCCGTGGCTGGTGACGATCAGGACCTGGCAGCCGGGCAGTTCGGTCCGCAGGGATGTGGCGACCTTCACACCGTCCGCGCCGGGCATCTGGAGATCCAGGACGGCGACGTCCGGCCGGTGCGCCCGTGCCATCGCCAGCGCCTCGGGCCCGCTGGCCGCCTCGGCGACGATCACGAGGTCGTCCTCCAGCGAGAGCAGCGCGGCGAGCGCACCCCGGATCAGATGCTCGTCGTCGGCGAGCAGCAGCCGTACCGGAGTCATGGCCATGGGCGTCACGCGGTGACCTCGCTCACGTTCAGGGGCACTTCGGCCACCACCCGGAAAACATCCCCCTCGGCCGGCCCGGCGACGAGCGTCCCGCCGACCGCCGCGAGCCGCTCCCGCAGCCCGGCGAGCCCCGACCCGATGCCCCCGTCGGCGACCATCCGCCCGGCGAACCTCCCGCCGCCAGCCGGTCCCGAATAACTTTCTCCATCGGCCACCGGTCCCGAACCGTTTTCTCTATCGGCCACCGGTCCCGAACCGCTTCCGCCATCGGCCCCCGGTCCCGAACCGCTTCCTCCATCGCCCTCCGGTCCCGAGCCCCACCTCCCACCAGCCCCCGGCCTCGAAGCGCCCCTCCCGTCAACTGCCATTCCCGCCCCGCTCCTTCCGACGCCGGCCCTCTTCGACTCCCCGCCCCCGCCGGAGGCCTTCGCGCCGTCGTTCTCCACCGTGAGCACCACACGCCCCTCCGTCACCCGCAGCAGCACCTCGCACCGCCGGGCGTCCCCGTGCCGCAGCACATTGGTCGCCGCCTCCCGGACCACCCACGCGAGCGCCGACTGCACCTCACCCGGCAGTCCGCCCGCCTCCCCGGTCACCTCGCAGATGATCCCGGCCGCGCTCAACACGCCCTGCGCACCGGCGAGTTCGACGTCCAGGTCGGCCTCGCGATACCCCCGTACGACCGCCCGTACCTCCCGTTGCGTCTCCTGCGCGATCCGCTGCACCTCGGTCATCTGGTCCACGGCCTCGGGGCGGCCGCGTCGCGCGAGCTGCACGGCGAGTTCGCTCTTGAGGGCGATCACGGCGAGGTTGCGGCCCATCACGTCGTGCATGTCCCGCCCGAACCGCAGCCGTTCCTCGGCGACGGCGAGCCGGGCGCGGGTCTCGCGGGCCGCGTCGAGTTCGTAGACCGCGTTCATGAGCCAGACGGAGAAGACGGCGGTGAAGGCGAGGAACCCGGCGCCGATGAGCACGCCCAGCGCGGTGACGAGGGCGCCGGGCGCGGGCACGCCCAGCGGCAGCGAGAGGAGACCCGCGCCGACCGTGAAACCGGCCACGATCAGGCAGACGCGCCGCCGGTCCGCCACGCCGAGCGCGATCACCCCGGCGCCGGCGATCAGCATGATGGCGAAGATCGCACTGCCCGTGCCCTCGGAGCTTTCGCCTTCCGGGCCCAGGTCCGCGATCAGCATGCCCGCGACCGCGGTCACCACACTGAGGGCGGCCAGCGCCCACAGCATGCGCACGGGCTGCGGGTTCCGCCCCCGGGTCCAGTCCAGCGCCCGGGACACCGTCACCGTGCACAGCGCGGCATGCACCGTGACCAGGCTCAGCACCACCGCGCCGAGCCCGGCCCCCAGCGTGCCGACGGCCGGCAGTCCGACCGCCACGAACTCGCTCACCCCGATGGCGTGGAACGACCAACGGGTGTACGTCTCGACCTTCGCCGGCGTGCTCTTGCGCCGCCACCAGCGGCCTGTCCGCCGGACGACCGTCGGGCCCGTCACCGTGCCACCCATCTCCACGTGCCCCCGTAGGTCACCGCCGCGGCTCCCACCGGAACCACCGGCGTACAGCAAACACCGCGAGCACGGTCCAGGCCAGCGCGGTCGCCGCCGTGCCCAGCGCCTCGTACCCGCTCAGTTCACCGGTGAAGCCGCCGCGGACCAGCCGGATCACGGGGGAGAGCGGCAGATACGCGCACACGTCCGCCACCCGGTCCGGCAGGGCCTCCAGGGGGATCGCGATGCCCGAGCCGAGCATGGAGAGGAACAGCAGCGGCAACGCGGTGACCTGCGCGCTCTCCACGGTCCGGGTGTAGGTCGCGGTGAGCGCGGCCAGCGCCGCGCACAGCACCAGGCCGAGCAGCAGCCCCAGGACGGTGAGATACGGCGCCTTGGGCGCCCCCGTGTCCAGGAGCGCCACGCAGGCGACGACGAGGAGGAGCGACTGGGCCAGACCGAGGCACACGGCCGCCAGTCCGGTGCCGACGAGGATCTCGGCGTCACCGACCTCGCCGGTGCGCAGCCGCTTGAGGACGAGCTCCTCGCGGCGGGCCACGTAGGCGCTGACCAGGGACGAGTAGACGGCGAACAGGAGGGAGAAGCCGACGGCGGCCGTGAGCATCACCGTGCCGATGCTCAGCCCCTCCGCCTTCAGGTCCATCTGGTCGAGCGTGGGCCGCACGCTGAACGGCAGCGCGAGCGGCACCAGCAGCGCGGTGACCACCGCACTGCGATTACGCCCGAGCAGCGTCAGCTCGGCCCGCGCCAACGCCCGAAGCCGCCGCCCGACCGGAGCGAGAGCGACGTACCTCGCGCCGCGCCGTCCTGTGGCGCTCGTTTCCAGTGCACTCATGCCGCCACCTCTTCCTTCTCACGCGCGATCCCCAGGAACGCCTCCTCCAGCGAGGCCGACCGCACATCGAGGTTCCGCAGCTCGATCCCCGCCCGCTCGGCCCACACCAGCAGCCCGGTGGCAGCCCGCTGCAGCTCCCTCGTCCGCAGCCGTACGACCCTGCCGTCCACCTCGTGACCGGTCACCCCGAGTCCGGCCAGCGGCGGCAGGTCGCCCAGGAAGTAGCCGTCCGGCAGCCGGAAGGAGATCCGGGAGGGCTGGGCGGCGGTCACCTCGGCCGGGGTCCCGGTCGCCGCGATCCGCCCCTCGCGCATGATCGCGAGCCGGTCGGCGAGGTCCTCGGCCTCCTCCAGGTAGTGCGTGGTGAGCAGCACGGTCGTGCCGCCGTCGCGCAGCGCGCGCACCAACTCCCAGGTGTCCCGGCGCCCTTCGGCGTCCAGACCGGTCGTCGGCTCGTCCAGGAACAGCACCTCGGGCCGCCCGAGCACCGCGAGCGCCAGGTCGAGGCGGCGCCGTTCGCCCCCGGACAGCTGCTTCACCCGTACGTCGGCCCGCCGGTGCAGGCCGACCAGTTCCAGCGCCTCCTCCGGCGGCCGGGCCCGGCTCACGCACCCCGCCCACATGCGGGCGGTCTCGGCGACGGTCAGCTCGGACGGGAACCCGCCCTCCTGGAGCATCACCCCGGTGAAGGGCCGCACCGCGGACCGCTCCTCGTAGGGGTCGTGCCCGAGCACCCGCACCCGTCCGGCGGCCGGCTTGGCGAGCCCTTCCAGCACCTCGACCGTCGACGTCTTTCCGGCGCCGTTGGTCCCGAGCAGTGCGAAGACCTCGCCCCGGTCCACATGGAAGGAGACCCCGCGTACGGCTTCGAACCCGCCCCCGTACACACGTCGCAGGTCGGTGACCTCAATCACGTGTTCGTGTTCGTCGTTGTCCATGCCTCCAGCGTCCCGGCGATCCGGAGGCGGGAGCAGTGCACGCTGTCATCGCGGGACATGACAAATGTCAGAAGGAACCGCGGCCCTGGATCCGTCGGGGACACGACGAAGGCCCCGGTCGATGACCGGGGCCTTCGTGAAGTGAGCGGACGACCAGGTTCGAACTGGCGACCTCAACCTTGGCAAGGTTGCGCTCTACCAACTGAGCTACGTCCGCATTGCCTCCGACCGGCTCCCACCGATCGGCGCGGGCATCAGCTTACCTGATCCACCGGGGTGGATCTGATCCTCCGAAGTGGATCGGAAGCGATGCAGAGCGGGTGACAGGAATTGCACACTGCGCCTTCCCCCTGGAAGGGGGATGTTCTGCTACTGAACTACACCCGCGTGTACCTCGTGGGTTCGGCCTTTCGGCCTCGCCCCTCGGCGTGCTCCAGACTCTAGCTGACCATCAGGGGTACAGCGCAAGTCGGGTCTCCCGAGGGGCGGATGACCCGTCGTCGGGCGCGGCGGCTCACTGTGCCGCGCTGAACGCCTCGTAGACCTTCTTGGGGATTCGGCCGCGCGCGGGCACGTCCATCTTGTTCGCCTGCGCCCAGGCGCGGACGGCCGCCGGGTCGGGGGCGACCTCCGTCTGCCGGTAGGCCTTGCCCGACTTCGAGCGCTTGCGGCCGGCGTCCACGTAGGGCGCGAGCGCCTTACGCAGTTTCTTGGCATTGGATTCATTCAGGTCGATCTCGTACGACTTGCCATCCAGTCCGAAGGCGATCGTTTCCGCCGCTTCCGAGCCGTCGATGTCGTCAAAGAGAGTGACCACGACCTTCTGCGCCACGAATATCGGTCCCTTCGTACGGCACGTTGCCAATTCATTTGTACAGTGCTCAGCAATGCAATGTGAAGCTTGACTAAATCCTCCCGTGCGTCCCGAGCGCAATAGGTATCGGGTGTCGATCTGGGATCTTTCCTGGATCTTTTCGTGAACGGGCGTCGGCGCGCCGGGCCGTGACGGCCATCACGTAGCTTCCTCCAACGCTACCCGCGTAGAAATTTTGTGCGGGTAGTCTGAAGCCACCTGTCGAAGACCCGCAGGAACCTGCTCAGCACCACAACACCGGGAGTGCCAGTGGCACGCGTCGTAGTCGACGTCATGCTCAAGCCGGAGATCCTCGACCCCCAGGGCCAGGCGGTCCAGCGTGCCCTGCCGCGCCTGGGTTTCGAAGACATCTCCGATGTACGTCAGGGAAAGCGATTCGAACTGGAAGTTGACGGACCGGTCGACGAGGCCGTGCTCGCCCGCATCCATGATCTTGCGGAATCCTTCCTCGCCAACACGGTGATCGAGGACTTCACGGTCAAGGTCGAAGAAGTGGCGGAGGCCGCGAAGTGACCGCTCGTATTGGCGTCGTCACTTTCCCGGGAAGTCTCGACGACCGTGACACCCAGCGCGCGATCCGACTCGCGGGTGCCGAACCGGTCGCTCTCTGGCACAAGGACAAGGACCTTCACCAGGTCGACGCGGTTGTCCTTCCCGGCGGTTTCTCCTACGGCGACTATCTGCGCGCCGGAGCCATCTCCCGGTTCTCGCCGGTGATGGAGACGGTCATCGAGCAGGCGAAGTCGGGACTCCCGGTCCTGGGCATCTGCAACGGCTTCCAGATCCTCACCGAGGCCCATCTCCTCCCGGGCGCGATGCTCGGCAACAACCACCTCCACTTCATCTGCCGCGACCAGAAGCTGCGGGTGGAGAACGCGGGCACGGCCTGGACCAGCGACTACGCGTCCGGCCAGGAGATCCACATCCCGCTGAAGAACATGGACGGCCGGTACGTCGCCGACGAGCGCACGCTGGACGAGCTGGAGGCGGAGGGCCGGGTCGCTTTCCGGTACGTCGACTTCAACCCCAACGGCTCCCTCCGGGACATCGCCGGCATCACGAACGCCGCCGGGAACGTCGTAGGCCTCATGCCGCACCCGGAGCACGCCGTCGAGCCGCTCATCGGCTCCGGCCGCACCGACGGTCTGCCCTTCTTCACCTCGATCCTCAAGAAGCTGGTCAACGCATGAGCAGGACGCCTCTGGACACGGTCGAGCACGCGGCCGAGACCCCCGACGTCGAGCTGCCCTGGGCCGAACTGGGCCTCAAGAAGGACGAGTACGAGCGGGTCGTGGAGATCCTCGGCCGCCGGCCCACCGGTGCCGAGCTCGCCATGTACTCCGTCATGTGGTCCGAGCACTGCTCGTACAAGTCCTCCAAGGTCCACCTCCGCCAGTTCGGCGAGAAGGCCCCCCAGTCGGATGCCCTGCTCGTCGGCATCGGTGAGAACGCCGGTGTCGTCGACGTCGGCCAGGGCTACGCGGTCACCTTCAAGGTCGAGTCGCACAACCACCCCTCGTACGTCGAGCCCTACCAGGGCGCGGCCACGGGCGTCGGCGGCATCGTGCGCGACATCATCGCGATGGGCGCCCGCCCGGTCGCCGTCGTCGACCCCCTGCGCTTCGGCGCGGCCGACCACCCCGACACCAAGCGTGTGCTGCCCGGTGTCGTCGCCGGCATCGGCGGCTACGGCAACTGCCTGGGCCTGCCCAACATCGGCGGCGAGGTCGTCTTCGACGCCTGCTACCAGGGCAACCCGCTGGTCAACGCCGGTGCCATCGGCGTCATGCGGCACGAGGACATCCACCTCGCGAAGGCCTCCGGCGCGGGCAACAAGGTCATCCTGTACGGGGCTCGCACGGGCGGCGACGGTATCGGCGGCGCGTCGATCCTCGCCTCCGAGACCTTCGACGACGCGAAGCCGTCGAAGCGTCCGGCGGTCCAGGTCGGCGACCCCTTCCAGGAGAAGCTCCTCATCGAGTGCACCCTGGAGGCCTTCAAGGAGAAGCTGGTCGTCGGCATCCAGGACCTCGGCGCGGCCGGACTGTCGTGCGCCACCAGCGAGTTGGCGTCCAACGGCTCCGGCGGCATGACGGTCACCCTGGACGACGTACCCCTCCGTGACTCGACCCTCTCGCCCGAAGAAATCCTCATGAGCGAGTCGCAGGAACGGATGTGCGCGGTCGTCGAGCCGTCGAAGGTCGAGCGCTTCCTGGAGATCTGCGAGAAGTGGGACGTCATCGCCACGGTCATCGGTGAGGTGACCGACGGCGACCGGCTGGAGATCTTCTGGCACGGCGGCAAGATCGTGGACGTCGACCCGCGCACGGTCGCGCACGACGGCCCGGTCTACGAGCGCCCGTACGCCCGCCCCGAGTGGCAGGACGCGCTCCAGGCGGACGACGCCAACAAGCTTGCCCGGCCCGGGACTTCGGAGGAACTGAAGGCTCAGGTCCTGGCGCTGGTGTCGTCCCCGAACCAGGCGTCGAAGAAGTGGATCACCTCGCAGTACGACCACTTCGTGCAGGGCAACACCGTGCTGGCGCAGCCCGAGGACTCGGGCATGATCCGCATCGACGAGGAGACCGGGCTCGGGGTCGCCATCGCGACGGACGGCAACGGGCGGTACGCGAAGCTGGACCCGTACGCGGGTGCGCAGTTGGCGCTGTCCGAGGCGTACCGGAACGTGGCGACGACCGGCGCGAAGCCGCTCGCCGTCTCCGACTGCCTGAACTTCGGTTCGCCCGAAGACCCGGCCGTCATGTGGCAGTTCGCGGAGGCGATCCGTGGACTGGCCGACGCCTGCCAGCAGTTGGGCACGCCGGTGACGGGCGGCAATGTCTCCCTGTACAACCAGACGGGCGAGGTAGCCATCCACCCGACCCCGGTGGTCGCGGTGCTGGGTGTCATCGACGATGTCGCTCGGCGCACGCCGGTCGCCTTCCAGGAGGAAGGGCAGCTGCTCTACCTCCTCGGCGACACCCGTGAGGAGTTCGGTGGTTCGGCCTGGTCGCAGGTCGTCCACGACCACCTCGGCGGGCTGCCGCCGAAGGTCGACCTGGAGCGGGAGCGGCTGCTGGCCGAGATCCTGATCTCCGCGTCCCGCGACGGCATGATCGACTCGGCGCACGACCTGTCCGACGGCGGTCTGATCCAGGCGGTCGTGGAGTCGGCGCTGCTGGGGGAGAAGGGCGCGCGGCTGATCGTCCCGGACGGGCTCGACGCGTTCACCTTCCTCTTCTCGGAGTCGGCGGGCCGCGCGGTCGTCGCGATCCCGCGCTCGGAGGAACTGCGCTTCAACGACATGTGCGGGGCGCGAGGCCTTCCGGTCACGCGCATCGGTGTCGTGGACGGTGACTCGGTGGACGTGCAGGGCGAGTTCGCGCTCTCCCTGGACGAGCTGCGCGAGGCGCACGAGGCGACGATCCCGGCGCTGCTGGCGTAGTACGTCAGTTGAGCGACGCCGACGAGGAAGAAGCCCTCGACACCGTACGCGACCTGCTGTCGTACCTGCCCGCCAACAACCTGGACCGACCCCCGCAGTACGCTCCCGG
>NZ_JBSFLV010000248.1:0-8202 GCF_053599215.1 Streptomyces sp. NPDC001002
CGCCCTCGAAGCCCGTGCCGGGCGACTGGAAGCCGTAGCCCTGGTCGTACGTCAGCTTGGTGCCGGGATCACGGAGCAGGCCGCCGGCGTCCGTGAGTCCGAATACACCGATCGGTGAGCGCAGGTCACCGCCCATGTGATGGTCGCTCCAGCCCTTGAGCGCGTTGTGCGCGGGCCAGCTCTCGCCGGGCTGCCAGCCGGTGGAGGTGCGCTCGTACAGGACGACCTCGGAGAGCGGGGAGTTCTTGCCCCGGCCGGTGACCACGACGGCCTGCCGGGCGTCGGAGGGCACCTGGGCCAGCGTCTTGGGCCCGAGACCCGGCAGTTCCAGCCGGGCGGCCTCGGCGGACATGGCCGGCGAGGGCGAGGAGGGGGTCGTCGTCGTGGAGGCGGGCGCTCCCGGCTCCGCCGCGGCGCCGGCCGGCTGGCCCGGCGACGCCACGGCACCGCTGCCGCATCCCGTCAGGAGCAGGGACGCGGCCAGCAGGGCGACGTGAGGTCTGCGCGTGATCATGACTCGACCTTGACCCAGAGTTATCAGGAACTCGTCAGGTTCTAGGGTTTGTTCGGCTTGCCCGCTGCGTAGAGCCAGGTCTGGAACAGTCCGTTCAGGTCCTTTCCGGACACCCGCTCCGCGAGTCGAACGAACTGCGCGGTCGTACCGTTCCCGTCGTGGTGCTCGGCCGCCCAGGTCCGCAGGATCCGGAGGAACGCCGAGTCACCGACGGCCGTGCGCAGTTCGTGCAGGGTCATCGCGCCGCGGGCGTAGACCGGTGTGCCGAAGATGTTGGCGCCGCTGCCGGGGTCGCCGGGCGGGAACTCCCACAGACCGTCGCTCGCCGGGCGGGCGTAGAGCTTGTCGAAGGACTTCTGGGCGCTGTCGCCGCCGTGCTGCTCGCTGTAGAGCCACTCCGCGTAGGTCGCGAAGCCCTCGTTGAGCCAGATGTCCTTCCAGGAGGTCAGCGAGACGGAGTCGCCGAACCACTGATGGGCGTTCTCGTGCACGAGGGTGCTCAGGTCGGGCGCCGAGTCGTAGACGGGACGCGACTGCGTCTCCAGGGCGTACCCGACGTCGGGCGCGTGGTCGACGATGGATCCGGCCGCGCGGTACGGGTAGGGCCCGAACAGCTTGCTCTCCCACTCCAGCACGGACGGCAGCTTCTTGAGCACGGGCGCCGCGGCGGCGGCCTCGCGCGGGTCGACCGCGTTGTAGACCTGGATGCCGTCCCGGGTCCGGTACTGCTCGACCTGGAACTTCCCGACCGTCGCCGTCGCCAGATAGGCGGCCATGGGTTCGCGCTGCCGCCAGCGGAACGTCGTCTTCCCGTGCGCGGTGTGCTGCCCGAGGAGCACACCGTTGGAGACCGCGGTGCGCCCCTTGGGGACCGTGATCGTGATGTCGTACGAGGACTTGTCCTTGGGGTGGTTGTTCGCCGGGAACCAGGTCATCGCTCCCTGGGGTTCGCCCGCGACGAAGGCGCCGTCGTCGGTGGGGATCCAGCCGTCGGGCGAGCCGTCGGGGTCGGTGACCGGCTTCGGGGTGCCGTTGTAGGCGACGGTCACGCGGAACTTCTGGCCCTTGTGCAGGGCGTGGCGCGGGGTGACGACGAGTTCCTGGCCGCTGCGCCGGAAGTCGGCCTTGACGTGGTCGACGCTGAGGGCGGTGATCTTCAGGCCGGTGAAGTCGAGGTCGAAGCGGGTGAGCTTCTGGGTGGCCCGGGCGGTGAGGACCGCGGTGCCGGTGAGGTGCCGGCTCGTCGTGTCGTAGCCGAGGGTCAGTCCGTAGTGCTCGACGTGGTAGCCGCCGTTCCCGGCGAGCGGGAAGTACGGGTCGCCGACACCGGATCCTCCGGTGGTGCCGGCCGCCGCGGGTCCTGCGGCGGCGAGCAGGGCCGCGACGGCGACGGGAACGGTCACGACGACGGCCTCGCGGCGGAGGACGGCGGTACGTCTGGCGCCTTTCCGGCGGGATTCCACATGAGCTCCTTGAGGGGGGTGGCGGATGATCAAACGGCCCCAGGCTAGAGGGGCACCTCGTACGGTTTCCCCCTCCGGCAGGTCAAGTCACGAAGCGTCACCCGCCCTCCCGAACTACCGTGGACGGCGTCCCGTCCCCGGAGAGAGGCCCGGCCGTGAGCGTTCGTGTGCGTCGCGTCTACGAATCGCCCGAGCAGGAGGACGGCGTCCGCGTCCTCGTCGACCGGCTGTGGCCGCGCGGTCTTTCCAAGGAGGCGGCGGCCGTCGACGAGTGGCCCAAGGCCCTCACCCCGTCCACCGAACTGCGCCGCTGGTACCACGCGGGCGGGTCCTACGAGGAGTTCGCGCGCCGGTACGAGGCCGAGCTGGCGGCGCCCGAGGCGGCCGAACTCCTCGACCACGTACGTGAGTCGGCGACCAAGGGGCCCGTCACGCTGCTCACCTCGGCGAAGGCGCCCGAGCAGAGCCACGCGGCCGTGCTGGCCCGTCTCCTCCAGGACTGAGCCGCCTGAGGTGAGGAGACGGGCCGGACACCTCCGTCAGCCGGTCTGCTGTGCCGCGGCACGCCCCGCCGCGCGGCCCGAGAAGAGGCAGCCACCGAGGAAGGTGCCCTCAAGAGCGTTGTAGCCGTGCACACCCCCACCGCCGAAGCCGGCCACCTCACCGGCCGCGTACAGGCCCTCGATCGGTGTGCCGTCGGCGCCCAGGGCACGGGAGTCGAGGTCGGTCTGGATGCCGCCGAGGGTCTTGCGGGTCAGGACGTGCAGCTTGACGCCGATGAGCGGGCCGGCCGCGGGGTCGAGGATGCGGTGCGGGGTGGCGACGCGGCCGAGGCGGTCGCCGATGTAGCGGCGGGCGTTGCGGATGCCCTGCACCTGGGAGTCCTTGCTGTACGGGTTGGCCATCTGGAGGTCCCGCGCCTCGATCTGTCGGCGCAGCTCAGCCGCGTCGAGCAGCGGCTTGTCCGTGAGGTCGTTCATCTTCCCGACGAGCTGCTCCAGGGTCGGGGCGGTCACGAAGTCGGCGCCCTTGCGCAGGAACGCGTCGACCGGGCCCGGGGCGCCCTTGCCGAGGAGCCGGTCGCGCAGGACCGCGCCCTTGTCCTTGGCGGTGATGTCGGGGTTCTGCTCGGAGCCGGAGAGCGCGAACTCCTTCTCGATGATCTTCTGCGTGAGGACGAACCAGGAGTGGTCGTAGCCCGCGATGTCCTCGGTGGTGCGCAGGTACTTGAGCGTGTTGAGGGTGTCGTAGCCCGGCAGGCAGGGGTCGGGCAGCCGGCGTCCGAGGGCGTCGAACCACATCGACGACGGACCCGGCAGGATGCGGATGCCGTGGCCCGGCCAGATCGGGTCCCAGTTCTGGATGCCTTCGGTGTAGTGCCACATGCGGTCCCGGTTGACCAGGCGTACGCCTGCCTCGGCACTGATGTCGAGCATGCGGCCGTCGACGTATGCGGGCACGCCGGTGACCATCTCGGCGGGCGGGGTGCCAAGGCGCTCGGGCCAGTAGCGGCGCACGATGTCGTGGTCGGCGCCGATGCCGCCGGAGGTGACGACGACGGCCTGGGCGGTGAGTTCGAAGTCGCCGACCCGGTCGCGGTTGGAGGGCACACCGCGCGCTGAGGAGTCGTCGGCGAGAACCGTGCCTCGCACCCCGCGCGCGGTGCCGTCCTCGACGACCAGGGCGTCGACCCGGTGCCGGTGGTAGAAGGTCAGCAGCCCGTCGCGCTTGGCCTGCTTGGCGTACTCGACGAAGGGCTCCACCACGCCCGTGCCGGTGCCCCAGGCGATGTGGAAGCGGGGTACGGAGTTGCCGTGTCCGTCGGCGCGCAGGTCACCGCGCTCGGCCCAGCCGACGGTCGGCAGCAGCTTGATGCCGTGCCCCTCCAGCCAGGTCCGCTTCTCGCCCGCCGCGAACTCGACGTACGCGCGCGCCCAGCGCACCGCCCAGGAGTCCTCGTCGTCCTGCCGGTCGAACCCGGCGCTGCCCTGCCAGTCGTTCCAGGCCAGTTCGAAGGAGTCCTTGATGCCGAGGCGGCGCTGCTGCGGGGAGTCGACGAGGAAGAGTCCGCCGAACGACCAGAAGGCCTGGCCGCCGAGATTTGCGGCGTTCTCCTGGTCGACCAGCGCCACCCGCCGCCCCCGACTGGTGAGTTCGTGCGCGGCGACCAGGCCCGCGAGGCCCGCTCCGACGACGATGACGTCGGCATCCATGGCGACCGTCCCTTCTTCTTGCGGTGATGTGCACGGCGGTGGTGTGTACGGCATTGATGTCTACGGCGGTGTCATACGTCGTCTACGGCGGTGTCGCCGCTGTCGCTCAGCAGCGCGGTGAGCAACTGGCCGAGCCAGGCGCGCGCCCGCTCGATGTCCTTGTCCAGCAGCAGTTGGGTGGTGACCCCGTCGTACGCGGCGACCACGGCGTGCGCGGCGCCGTCCAGGTCGCCGAGCACGGCGGGCAGTCGGGCGTGGCCGCGGGCCCGGGCAAGCCGGTCGCGGATCGCCCCGCGCAGTCGCGCACGGTGTTCCAGCAGGGTGCGCGCCACCGCCGGATCGCGAGCCGCGTGCACCAGGAAGTCCGTCTTCACGAGCAGCCAGTCACGGTCGAGCAGCAGCACTTCGGTGACCCGGTCGACGGCGGCCGGCACATCGAGGTCCGGCCCGTCGAGGGCGAGCGCGCCGGACACCTGGTCCGCGATGAGGTCGGCGCGCTCCTGGTAGAGCGCGAAGAACAGCTCGTCCAGGGTGGCGAAGTTCGAATAGAAGGCGCCTCTGCTGTACCCCGCGGCCTCGCAGACCTCCTCGATGGACACGCGCCCGAACCCCTTGGCGGCGAAGACGGCGAACGCGGCGTCGAGGAGGTTGGCGCGCGTGCGGATCCGGCGCCTGGTGACGCGCGGGGCCGTGTCCTCCGTTGTCATGTCCGGACCTCCGTTCGATACGGGAATGTATCCGATACATGAGTGCATCGAAAGAGCTGGACGGCAGTCGATCCGCACCGGGACGGGCGAGGAACAGACGAAAACGTATGGGAACAGATTTTCGATTAAGAGGTACGCTGGATCCATGACCACGCACCTCCAGGGCTCCCTCTTCGACCAGACGGACCGGATGCGGCTCGGCTCCCTCGACGGGATCCGGCGGACACGGCTCGGTCTGGGCGCATGGATAGACGTGCTGCCCGGGTGGCTGAGCGGATCGGACACGCTGTTCGAACAGCTGGCCGCCGAGGTGCCCTGGCGCGCGGAGCGCCGCACGATGTACGACCAGGTCGTGGACGTACCGAGATTGCTGGCGTTCTACGGGCGCGACGACGCCCTCCCGCACCCCGTCCTCGACGAGGCGCGCGAGGCGCTGAGCGCGTACTACGCCGAGGAGTTGCGGGAGCCGTTCACCACGGCCGGGCTGTGTCACTACCGCGACGGGCGGGACAGTGTGGCCTGGCACGGGGACCGGATCGGGCGGGGTGCGCGCGAGGACACCATGGTCGCGATCCTCTCCGTGGGTGCGCCCCGCGATCTCCTGCTGCGTCCGGTGCGCGGCGGCGAGTCGGTGCGCCGGCCGCTGGGGCACGGGGACCTGATCGTGATGGGCGGGTCCTGCCAGCGCACGTGGGAGCACTGCGTACCGAAGAGCACCCGGGCCGCGGGACCGCGCATCAGCGTGCAGTTCCGCCCGGACGGCGTGCGCTGAGGCGGAGAGGCGGCCGCTTCGGACGCACGGCCGGGGCTGCCTCCGGCGGACGGTGCCGGAGGCAGCTCACTTCCCCGCGCGTGGGATGGCCGGTTCGCTTCCGCGCGCGGGATGGCGTGGACCCGACGGTTCCGCAACCGCCCCGGTCTGCTTTGCTGGTGGTGACCGGCAGGGACGGCTATCGGGACGCGGGGCGATCATGCGGGCGGACGTGCGGCAAGTCGCCGAGGGCGTGCATCTCGTGCACGGCTCCAACACGAACTGGGTGATCCTCACCGAGGGGGACCAGGTCACCCTCGTCGACACCGGGTACCCCGGGGACCGGGAGCAATTGCTCGCCTCCCTCACGGCGGTGGGCGCCGCGCCGGAGGCGGTCGCGGCGGTGCTGATCACGCACGCGCACAACGACCACATCGGATCCGCCGAGTATCTGCGCGCCGCGTACGACATCCCGGTCTACCTGCACGAGGCCGAAGTCCCGCACGCCCGCCGGGAGTTCCTGCACCAGGTGGGCGTCGGACAGGTGCTGAAGAACAGCTGGCGGCCCGGGGTCGTGCCGTGGGCGCTGCACGCCATGCGGTCCGGCGGCACGGCCCATGTGCCGGTGGCCGAACCGGAGCCCTTCCCCACCGCGGGCGCCCTGGATCTGCCGGGCCGGCCCGTGCCGGTGTACACGCCCGGTCACACCGACGGGCATTCGGCCTTCCATCTCCCGGAGGCCGGGGTGGTGATCTCCGGAGACGCCCTGGTCACCGGCCACCCCACCTCACGTGTCCAGGGCCCGCAGCTGCTGCCCGACATGTTCCATCACGAGCGCTCCCGGGCCGTCGCCTCGCTGGACGTCCTCGCCGGCCTCGACGGTGACCTCCTGCTGCCCGGGCACGGTCCCGAGCACCGCGGACCGGTGGGCGAAACGGCACTTCAGGCCCGGGAGCGCGCGCTCTAAGGTGAGGTGACGATCACCCGCGAGGCAAGGACACACGTGCCATGGCACTGCAGATCAGCGCGACCAACCCGGAGCACCCCGCGCTCCTGCTGGCCCTGCCGTGGCAACTGCCCCTGGAGCAGTGGCCCGACGAGTACCTGGTCCCGCTCCCCCGCGGCATCTCCCGCCACGTCGTGCGCTACGCGCGCGCAGGCGACGAGGTCGTCGCCGTCAAGGAGCTCGCCGAACGACCCGCCCTGCGCGAGTACGAGCTGCTGCGCGACCTGGACCGGCTCGCCATCCCCGCCGTCGACCCGCTGGCCGTGGTCACCGGCCGCACCGACGGCGAGGGCGCCCCGCTGGAGTCGGTGCTGGTCACCCGCCATCTGCGCGGCTCGCAGCCGTACCGCTCGATGTTCGAGACGACCATGCGTCCGGCCACCATGCACCGCCTGATGGACGCGCTCGCCGTGCTGCTGGTGCGCCTGCACCTCGCCGGGTTCGCCTGGGGCGACTGCTCGCTGTCCAACACGCTCTTCCGGCGCGACGCGGGCGCGTACGCCGCCTACCTCGTGGACGCCGAGACCGGCGACCTGCACACCCAACTGAGCGACGGACAGCGGGAGTACGACCTCGACCTCGCGCGCGTGAACATCAGCGGCGAGCTGCTCGACCTGGAGGCCTCCGGGGCGCTGCACCCCTCCGTCGACCCGATCGAGTTCGGCACGGAGATCTGCGCCCGCTACCAGGGGCTGTGGGAGGAGCTGACCCGCACTTCCGTCTATCCGGCGGGCAAGTACCACTTCATCGAGCGCCGGATACGCCGGCTCAACGAACTCGGCTTCGACGTGGCCGAGATGCAGATCAAGCACTCCTCGAACGGCGACACCGTCACCTTCGTGCCCAAGGTCGTCGACGCCGGCCACCACCAGCGGCAGCTGCTGCGGCTGACCGGCCTGGACACCGAGGAGAACCAGGCCCGCCGGCTGCTGAGCGACCTGGAGAGCTGGATGGCCTCCCAGGACGACTTCGACCCGGGCGACCCGCTCGCCGCGCGCCCCGAGGTCCTCGCCCACCGGTGGGTCCGGGACGTGTTCCGGCCCACCGTGCGGGAGGTGCCGCCGGAGCTGCGCGGCTCCATGGACGCGGCGGAGATCTACCACGAACTGCTCGAACACCGCTGGTACCTGTCCGAGCGCGCGCAGCACGACATAGGGCTGGACACGGCGGTCGAGGACTACATCAAGAACGTGCTGCCCAAGGCTCGCGAGACTCTGGTGCCGGTCACGCCTGAGTGATTCAGGCGTGCGGGACCACGGCCACCGGGCAGTCCGCGTGGTGCAGGACGCCGTGCGCCACCGAGCCGATGCGCGCGCCGACGGCCGTACGGCGGGCACGTCGGCCCACCACCATCAGCTGGGCCCGCGCCGCCACCGACAGCAGCACCTGCCCGGCGCTGCCCATCTCGATGTGCTCGACCACGGGCACGTCCGGGAACCGCTCCCGCCAGGGCTGGAGTGCCGCGGCCAGGGCCTTCTTCTCGTACGGCTCCAGGCCGCCGGCCTCGTCGAGGAGCTTCATCGAGCCGGGGCTGTAGGCGAACACCGG